>JANWYZ010000294.1 GCA_025054895.1 bacterium
CATGTACGCCAGCATCTTGCGGAAGGCGTCCGCCAGTATGCCCGTTTCGTCCGTGCTGCGATGCTCCACCTGCTGGTTCAGCCTGCCTTCAGCGATAGATGTCGCCACCTGCACCATCTGGTTCAGCGGCCTCGCCACAGAACGCCCGAACCTCAGGAGCGCAGCGGCGCTGGCAGCAGCAGCAATCAAACCAACAATGAGGAACGTCCACAGCATCTGTCGTCTACCTGCCTGCAACCGCTGGAAAGCAGCACCAAAATCATCCTCGTATGCTGACGATCCAATGACCCAGTCCCAAGGGGCATAGTAAGTCACAAACGCGAACTTCATACGAGGCTCGGTATCGTCCTTGTTCTTCCACGGATAGCGTATCTTGAAGCTTTCGCCGGGTTTGAGTTGCACCGCGCGTTTTACCATTTCTTGGATGAAGAGGCGTCCGTTCGAATCCTTCGCTTCCCAAATGTTCTCTCCGTCGCGCTGACCATCTTTGGAGATAATGTAGTGCCCCCGGTGATCGCCCTGACCGCCGATGACGAAAATATAGCCATCCTTACCCAAACGGATGCCCATGATGGCTTTGCGCACAGCATCTACGCTCTCCGTTTTGACGCCTGTATAGAGCATTCCAATGACGTGCCCGGATGTGTCGCGGATGGGAGCGTAGGCGGTAACGTACCATGCATCTACAACGTAAGCCACCCCACGATAGGTCTCCCCGCGCAATACGGTTGACACCACCGGGTTCGGCGTACCATCGGGGTTCACTGCCGGAATATAGGTACCGACCGCTCTCCTCCCATCTTTGCCAATGACGTTGGTCGCCACCCGCAGCATGTCGCCCTGCGCATTCATGCGCTGGAAGATGGTACAGGTGCCGCCCACCAGCGACCTCACCTTGTCCACCACCAGCACTGTCGCACTGGGGTCCTTGTGCTGTCCAAGCCATGCTCCTCCTACCAGCATCCGCGGTAAGGAAATGGTCTGTGCCTGTTTAGTGAACTGGTTCACCGCGTTCCACATCACTGTCTCCGGAGCGAAGCTGAAACCTCCTGCCGCTTTCGCGATGTGTTCCGCAACGTTCAGGTTATGTTCTACAACCTGCCGTAACAGAGCGTCTTGAGAGGCTATCATCTGGTAGGTTGTCTCCACCACGTGTTTGGCGTCGGAGTCTACTAGTCTTTCGACCTCTTTCTGTGCTTTGGCACTAAAGATGCTGCTTTGCCATGCAGCAACCGCCATCATTACGGCGGTGAGTGTGGCAACTGCTCCCACTCCCAGAACGACAAACCTGGCGCTGATGCTTCGAATCTGGAATATCTTCATTAAGGTCTGACCTCCATGGGTTCGGTTTAGAACTTGCGTGTTGTCTGCAGGTAAAACCATTCGGTGCGGTCGGCGAAGCCGTTGTTTGTCTCCCGAACAAATCGCCCCGGTACAAACCGTCCATAACCTGCCGAAAGTTGCATGTGCGCGGTCAGTGAGTAACTCAGCGTAAGATTCAGCTCGGTGCCGACTTCTGTACCCGCCGCGCCGGTGGGGTCGCGAAGAGGTTTACCCCCTACTCCCCGCACTGGCGAACCGGCTCCGCCGTACCAGTAGTCGCGTGCGTTGGCGAGGCGATTCAAGTGGACATCAGCGGTAACCTGCCAGCGCGGGGAGGGCGAACCGACGAAGCCAATACGCCATGTGCTCATGTTGCGCCAACCCTGCAAACCCATCCGCCCCAGTATTCCAAAGCTCATCCCGAAGAACTGGTCGAAGGTATGGAGCGTGCTATCGTCGGGGTTGCCGCCGCTGGCGAAGTCGCGCTGCAGAATCAACTTCGCGCTGCCAGCACGATTGAGCGGAACATCCAGACGCGCCCAGTAGCCCCACGCTTTCAGGTCTTTGGTACCAATCTCCCCATTCTGGAACACCGCCTCTGCGGTGAGTTTGGCTCCCTTGTTGAGCTGGATCACCGGGCGAGCCCCTATCGCCCAAATGCGCTGCTGCATTCCGGCAGCAATAACCTCTTTACGCAGCAGGTAAATGTCGGACTGCCAGGTAGGAGAGGGTTTGTACACGGTGTAGATGCCGTACAACACCGGATGCGTGGCGCTGGTAGGAAACATGCCCGGACGACCGTAAATCAGATCGGTCTGCCAGCGGTTACTCTTAACCCCCACACGTACAGCGTCCCACGTGAAGCCAATGTTATCCCACTGCGAGAGTATCAACAGCCGGTAGTCGCCATAGCCCAGTTCCTGCCTGCCCAGTCGCAGGCTCAGGTTGCCCCATCGGCTGTCGAAGTAGAGCTGCTGGAAGCCGCTTTTCTCCTGGGTGTCGGCGCATCCGTTCATGCGGTTGCGCTTGTATGAGTGTTGTAAACGTGCCACAAGCGTGCTGTTTGCAGAAAAAGCGGCGCTGAAGTTCAGTCGCAGGCGACTGAGCTCGTCTTGCGGGTCTCTATGGTTTACAGAGCAAAAGTCTGTACTTGCACGGTTCTCCCAGCGCAATCTCCATTCCGCGTTTACGCGAAGAGGCTTGCTATCGGCGGCTTTAGGTTGTGCGTGAACCGCCATCGCTACACCAAATATGTAGCATAAAAAGGATATCGCCGCCATCCCATAAGCTTGCAAACGCATGTAGCGGATACCTCCTGTTCACTAATTGGCTGAGGGCGGCAGGGTATTTCGCTGGTAGCATAGCCGCTGCGCCCTACACAATCATTATAATCAATATTTTCGGTTGATTTCATTTGTTTTTTTTATTTTGTTCATATACATCTATTCATCTATATTACTAAAATAGAGTTACACATGATATTGCTGCTTCATTCAGGTATGACTTCAGCGAAGTGAAGAATCCCTTTTGCTCGCTACAGGGAGATGCTTCGCCTTCGGCTCAGCATGACAGGAATTGGAGGGTCGCGCTCTGTCGCGACCATAATGGCGGACGCAACGGAGTGCGTCCCTCCAAATGTGGGCAGGCAACCTCTGGAGGGTCGCGCTCCGTCGCGACCACACAAACCAGAGGGCGCGAGTTCAGAAATCCGGGAGAAGGATTCCACTGCGTACAGAACAAAAAGGTTATGCTGAAAACCGCTTAAGCGCCACAGGTAGCAAAGGAGGTAGTAGAACATGTCTCAGAAGTTGAATCGGCGCGCTTTCCTTAAAGGAGCTGCAATAGGAGGTTTTAGTTTGCTGTTCCTGCGCGACAGCAAGATGGCGTTTGGTTTCCCGCAGAACGAAAAACTGAATATCGCGATGGTAGGCGCGGGGGGCAGAGGGCGTGGTAATCTGGACGGCGTGCTGAGTGAGAACATCGTTGCGTTATGCGATGTGGACGAGCGGCTCGCCCACAGTGCGCGACAGGCGTGCCCCAACGCGAAGTTTTTCAAAGACTTTCGCAAGATGCTGGAGCAGATGCGCAGGGAGATAGATGCGGTAGTAGTCAGCACCCCCGACCATACGCACGCCCTTCCCTCTGTAATGGCAATGCGTATGGGGAAACATGTGTACTGTGAGAAGCCTTTGACGCGCACCATCTGGGAAGCGAGGCTCATGCGCGACACCGCACGTCGTTACAAAGTCGCGACGCAGATGG
>JANWYZ010000295.1 GCA_025054895.1 bacterium
ACCGACGGCTCGGCGGGAGCCTCGCCCTCCACCGATTGTTGTTCGAAAGGGAAACGAGCCGCGTCTATCGAATCTGCGGTTAGCACCGTTCGAACAAATAATCCGGCATGAACATCTCTCGTTCCCATCCGATAGTGGCGGTGATTCTGGCGGCGGGGCGGGGTACGCGTATGAAGGCAACCCACCTGCCGAAGGTGTGCTTTCCCATCGCGGGTGTGCCTGCCATCGCACGGGCAGTTGAGTCTTACGTGCGGTGCGGCATTCACACACATTGCGTCGTCGTTGGGCAGGGAGCGGAAGCCATCATGGGAGTACTGAAGGATTCGCCTGGGCAGCGTCTCTACGCCCATCAGCCCGAACCGCTGGGCACGGGGCACGCCACGCGCGTGGCGGTAGACCTGCTGCGGTCGCTGGGCTATGACGGCGATGTGCTGGTAGTGGCAGGCGATAAGGTCATCGAGGAAGCCTTCCTCGCGCGACTGATAGACACCTTCTATTACACCCGTAGCGACCTCGCTTTCGCCACAGGAAAGGTAAACGACTTCCGCACCTCCGGGCGCGTGGTGCGCGACGCAGAAGGTAAGGTATGCGCCATCGTGGAGGTGTTTGACCTCGCGCGGGCGCAGGTGTTACGCGCCTTACAACAGGCGACGCAATCTACCCCCTTGTCTGCTGAAGAAGCCAGAAGCATCATCGCCAGAACCTTTCCTCAGGAGAAGAAGGCGGCGCGTGCGCTGGGCGACCTGTGGCAATCCATCGAGCGCGGCGAACCGGTGCTCGCGGGAAGGCTACCTTCCTTTGAGGGAATCCGTGTGGGCAGCGTGCTGCTGCCAATAGAACAGGTAGAGAGGGCACAGGAGGCAAACCTGTCAGTCTATCTGTTCCGCGCGCCAGTACTTTATGAGGGGTTGTTGAGGCTCACTGCTGATAACGCGCAGGGCGAGGAGTACCTCACGGACATCGTGGCGCTGTTGGCGCAACGCGGGGCGGTTATCCACACTGTGCCCGTCGCCTACCCCGAAGAGGCGATGGCTTTCAACACGCCGGAGGAACTGCAGGCGATTGAGGAATACCTTGCTTCCCAACGTCGGGTGCAGGTGCATGAGGTCTCGCGAGGTGTACGTGCGGTCAGCCAGTGGCTGCGTGTGATCGATGCGCGCGACGAGGCTTTCATGAACCACTTGCGCCATACCTACGGTGGGGATGAGGCAGTCATAGAACGTAAGCGACAGCGTCTGCTTTCGCTACTGACTCTGCACCTGCAACGCTTCGGCGACCAGCAGGTGGTGATTGCCCGCGCGCCCGGCAGAGTGAATATCATGGGCAGACACATCGACCATCAGGGCGGGCATGTCAACATGATCGCCATCGACCGCGACGTTCACGCGGTGGTGGGGTTACGAGCTGACAGGCTGGTGTGTTTGCAGAACCTGCAGGTGCAAACGTTCCCCTATCGCCGGTTTGCGCTGGACGAGCTACTCGCGGGCTATCAGCCGGGCGCATGGACGGAGTTTGTCAATAGCCCTGCTGTGCTGGAAGGGGCAAAGTCTGCACGCGGAGACTGGTCGCAGTACGTGAAAGCCGCCTGTGCGCGTCTACAGGCTCACTTCGCTGACTATACTCTGCCTGGCTTTAACCTTACCGCCGGTGGCGATGTACCCATTGGCGCGGGACTGAGCTCCTCCTCAGCAGTGGTGGTGGCGACGATGGAGGCGCTGCTGTACCTGAACCGCTTCGAACTGCCGCCAGAGCAGTTCGTAGAGTTGTGCGGCGAGGCGGAATGGTACGTAGGCACACGCGGCGGAGCAGGCGACCATGCAGCGATGAAGTTCGCCCAGCGCGACGCGGTAGTTACGATGAGGTTTTTCCCCTTGCGCGTGGTGGCGGTCGCGCCTTTTCCGCAGGGCTATCGGTTTCTGGTGTGCCACTCGCACCAGCAGGCAAAGAAGACCGCAGGCGCACGTGACCAGTTCAACCACCGCGTGGCGTGCTATCACCTCGGCAGGGAGTGGCTCAAGCACACCTTTCCCCACCTTGCCCCTCGCATCGAACATCTGCGCGATGTGAACACCGAGCAGCTGAACGTCTCTCTCGCTGAGCTGTATCGCCTGCTAATGCACCTGCCCGAATTGGCGGAGCGTCAGCAACTGCTGGAACGGCTGCCTGCAGAGCGCGTGATGCCTTATCTGGGCACGCACGACGAGAAGCTGCACCGTTATCCCCTGCGCCCGGTGGTGGTTTTTGGACTGGCGGAATGCGAACGCAGTCGGCGCACCGCGAATCTGCTGCAAGAGGGGCGTATCGAGCTCTTCGCCCGGTGGATGAACTGCTCACACGATGGCGACCGCGTTGCCCGCTGGGATGAGAAAGGCGATACCTTCGCCCCCTTTACGGTAGACTACTCCGACGCCATCCTGCAACGCCTTGCCGAGCGGGCGGAACGCAACCCGCTTGAGGCTGACCTCGTATGGCAGCCGGGCGCGTACGCTTGCAGCACGCCGGAGATTGACTGGATGGTGGACGTAGCGTTGCGTGTGCCGGGCGTGCTGGGCGCACAGATACTGGGGGCTGGGCTGGGGGGATGCATTCTGGTGCTGGTGCAGGAACACGCCTGCGATGCTGTGCAGGTTGCTCTCATTGAACGCTACTACGCTCCGCGCGGGCTGGAGCCGGAGATGTTCGCCTGTTCGCCGGTAGCGGGAAGCGGGGTGGTGGCGTAATGGTTGGAGGAGTACAGATGAACCGTGTCAATTCCCCCTCCCGAACTTCGGGAGGGGGAAGAGAGGCAGAGGCTAAACCCTACGCCCTTTTGCGCCGTACCAACCTGCCAACCGCCGCCAGTCCCAAACCGAACAGCGCCATCGTGGTTGGTTCGGGGATGACCTGTACCCGAAATGTCTCGAAATTGTACGAAGAGGTTTGTCCGTTGATTGTCCACGAGATGCCGTCCACCGCGCCTTTGAAGTCACCAACCCATCCGCTGCCGACGCCCATGCTGAAGCCGACGATGGCGGCGTTGGGATGGTTGGTGCTAAAGTAGCTGAGCCACTCGGACCACGTCTCATCATAAGGGTAGCTGTTGCCGTCCAGGTCTGTGGCAAAGCCGAGGGCGCCGAAACTCCACAGGTTGGTCGAGAGGGTCACCGTATCGTTGACCCACTGGTTAGTAAGGGTGGGCAGCGAGTTGTAAGCCCGCTCAAAAACCAGCCCCGCCCGATCCAGAGGCGTCAGAGGGTTACCATCGAGATCGAGCAGTATACGAACGGCAGGGTGCTGGACCGCAGGGTTCGTGCTGCTACTGTCCCTGTACCAACGGTAGCTCAGGCTCTGCAGCTGGCTGAAGGGGGCGATTACTCCAGCGGAAAAGAAGTTTCCCCCGATGCTGACCGCGTTGACCAGATATTCGATGTCCGCTTTCGCAGCGCCAGTAGGGGTGTTGAAGTACACGGAACCGTTGCCGTTCCAGGGGTAGTTGGTGCGGATACCTACTGCGCCATTGTTGCGCACGTTGTTGTAGTACCAGCCGCTGGTCCCTACCGCCTGTCCCTGATTGCTGGCTCCTGCATTG
>JANWYZ010000296.1 GCA_025054895.1 bacterium
TGAAAACCGTTGGTGAAGAGGACGTGCCCGTCATTACTGGTATGGCGGTGAATGCTGCCAATGGCGCGGTCACCTTCATCAACGACTACCCGCTGCCCGCCGGTATCCCAATCAGTACGGCTATTGCAGGCATACCTAACCAGTCGTTTACCATCGTGCCCGACGCCTTCCCTGGACGGGTACCTGGTATCTTCTTCAACCTGCGCGGCACGCGAGCGGGGGTGGAGACCATCTTCGCTATCAACCTTGCCACGGGCGCGATGCAGTGGAGGCAGGTAGGCGAGCTGGCAAACCATAACCACCTCGTCTACTCGCCAGCCAACCGCGAGCTGTACAAGGTCTCCTGGAGCGACTACGGCTACACCTTCACTGTGTACGACGTAGCGACAGGCGCTATCAAGGGACGCCTCAACACGCGGACGGAATCGGTGCTGGACCCCATTGCGCCATCCGATGGCTCGCCGAACCCTCTGCGCCATGAGGTGGGCGGTCACGGCTGGTGCGACACTGCCTGCTTGCTACCCGATGGCAAGTCGATCATCACCGCGGACTTCAACGGAGTGGTCAGCATCTACTCCAGCGACGGACAGGGCAACCTCAGCCATCGAATCCTGCTTTCCGGTCTCTCGCACTGGGGCGAGATGCATCACTTTGCGCAGCTGATCCCTGTGCCAGCGGGGCCCGCGCCCGGTGGCGTCTGGATAGCGATGACCCGCCACAACAACGACGACCCTCTGCGAAGCGATACCGTGCAGGTCATCGCGGTAGACGTGACAACGGGGCAGGTGCTGTGGCAGTACGACACGGGCATCTGGGGGCCGCTGTGGCACCATTTCTACACCTTTGAGTACGGCGCACGCGCCCCTGTCGCCATCAGCCCCAGCGGCAGGCTGTACTATGTGCGTCAGAACGCGCTGTACATCATCGAGCCCGCAGAAGCGCCGCAGATCGACGGCACGGTGCGGCTGGTGGGATTTTCCGGCTCGCCCAGGTACGGCAGCGGCGACGGCGAGTGGGTGGTTGCGCCACCTCTAACGCTGGAGTTCCGCCGCCCCGGCACCACCGACCTGGTGTTCCGCAAGAGCATCGCGCTCAATGTGAACACCGCCACTGAATCCGGCGCCGCCGTGGGCTGGTTCAAGCTGAACGGCATCACGCCCGGCGAATACGACATCGCCGCCAAGCGCTACATCCAGGAGCGTTTCGGCAGGTACTACGAATTCTCGCACTGGCTCAGGGCAGTAGCGCGGAGTGTAGTGGTGCCACCAACAGGCGCAGGAAGTGTGTCTGTAGACCTCATCCTGTTCAACGCCGACGCCGACAACGATAACGAAGTCACCCTGTTCGACTTCGGTCTGCTGGTGCAGGCGTTTGGCTCGGTGCGAGGAGACAGCAACTGGAGCCAGGCGGTGGACTTCGACGGCGATGAGGAAATCACGCTGTTCGACTTCGGCGTGCTGGTGCAGAACTTCGGCTTGATCGGCGAAGAGTAGCCTTCTACTTTAGAAAGGCAAAAGGGGCTCGGGGTGCCGTGCGCTCCGAGCCCTCAAAACAGCGCCGTTGGCGTGCTGGGCAAAGCAGGTATCTCACCCCTTGCCTTTTTCGCGTGATTTTGGTATGATGACTGCAGAACACGGCTGTACCTGTGCAGCCGCCCACTCTATACCGGGTGAGGATTGGACTAACAGTGTTCACGGAAGGTGAATCGCACGTCAAGCGCAGCTACCGTCGCTACATGCAGATGTCCGACCGCGAAATTGTGGAGCAGGCGCAACAGGGCGACGAACAGGCTGCAGAGTTCCTGCTATATAAGTATCGCAATCTGGTTCGCACCAAAGTCAAATCGTATTTCCTGTTGGGCGCAGAGCGGGAAGACCTGCTACAAGTAGGCATGATCGGACTGTGGCAGGCTATCCTCGACTACCGTACGGACAAGCCTATCTCGTTTCCGGCATTTGCCAAGGTATGTATCCAGCGCCATATTATCACCGCCATTAAGGCAGCTACCCGTCAGAAGCAGATGCCGCTGAATACCTCCTTGTCGCTGGAGGTAACTGTGGACGATGAAGATTCCGACTGGAGTCTGGCGGATATGCTGCCCGCTGAGCCGGGCAGCGACCCCGAAGAGCGGTTGCTTCGCGCTGAGGATACCCGCCAGCTACAGCGGACATTGCAACAACTGCTGAGCGATTTCGAATGGCGCGTGTTGATGCATTATCACTTTGGCAAGTCCTACCGGGAAATCGCCGAGGCGCTACAGTGCAAAACAAAGTCGGTAGACAACGCCCTGGCGCGAATCAAGCGTAAGGTAGCGGGGCTGCCCCTCGGCAAAGCCGACCTGCGCGAACTCTTTATGAATAACTGAGGTGCTATGACCTTTCAGGAGCTACTGCTAAGACTGGAACAGTTCTGGGCGCAACACGGCTGCTTGATTCTGCAGCCCTACGACGTGGAGGTAGGGGCGGGCACGATGGCGCCGGGCACGGCTTTGCGTAGCCTTGGGCCCGAACCGTGGAATGTGGCATACGTGCAACCCTCTCGCCGTCCCGCTGATGGTCGCTACGGACGAAATCCGATGCGCGTACAGCACTATTACCAGTATCAGGTCATCCTCAAACCGTCGCCGGAAAACGTGGTAGACCTGTATCTGGACAGCCTGCGTGCGCTGGATATCGATCCGCTGGAGCACGACATCCGCTTCGTGGAGGACGACTGGGAGGCTCCGACACTGGGCGCGTCTGGCGTGGGCTGGGAGGTGTGGCTGGACGGCACCGAGATTACGCAGTTCACCTACTTCCAGCAGATGGGGGGTATCGAGTGTCGCCCGGTTTGTGCCGAGATTACTTATGGGCCCGAGCGGCTGGCGATGTGCCTGCAGAAAAAGGAAAGTTTCTGGGAGCTCGAATGGGCGCATGGCGTCACCTACGGCGAGGTGGACCGGCATGCCGAAATCGAGCACAACTACTACAACTTCGACCATGCGGACGTGGAAATGCTTTTCCGCCTGTTCGAAATGTTCGAGGCGGAGGGGCATCGTATCGCCAATCTGGGGTATACGCACCCAGCGTTTGACTACGCGCTGAAATGTTCGCACGTATTTAACCTTTTGGATGCGCGCGGCAGTATCTCGGTGACCGAACGCGCCAGCTACATTAACCGCGTGCGCGCGCTGGCGCGGAAGTGTTGTGTGCAGTATCTCAAGCAACGGGAAGAGATGGGCTTTCCGTTGCTGAAAACACAGGAGGCGCTGACTGTGGTATGAAAACGATGCTACTCGCGTGGCTCTCTTCCGCCATGCGAGTAGCGGTGGTCAGCGCCCTCGTATTTTTACTGACGGTAAACTTTGTGGGGCAGGGGTTCCGTGTGGATGGACGATGCATGGAACCCAATTTGCATGATGGAGAGCGCGTGCTGACGGAAAAGGTCAGCTACTGGTGGCGACCACCTCGTCGGGGGGACGTGGTGGTGTTTCGGGTACCTGACGGTACGAGCGAGCTGATGGTGAAGCGGGTTATTGCTCTGCCGGGCGAGCGTATCAGTATCCGCAACGGACAGG
>JANWYZ010000297.1 GCA_025054895.1 bacterium
TAGACCTTCTGCTTCTGTGCCCACGTCGTCTACCACGCGCGTGATGTTGTCCACCGCGTTGGTGCTGGAGGCAAGCATCTCCTCCGCCGCCGCGCTCGACTCTTGTGCGATCGCCGCGATGTGCTCTATCTCGCTCAGCATCTGCTGTGCGTTTGCCTGCACACGCTCCACCGACGAAGCCGATTGCTGTACCTGCGCGATAATGCTCTCCACTGCATGCAGTATCTCCGCCAAGCCCTGCCCGACCTGCAGCGACTGCCGCACCCCATCGCTGACCGCCGTCAGGTTGGCGTCCATCGCTTGCGCCGCCGCTTGCGCCTGAGCGGTTACTTCATCAATAATCTGCTTAATCTGCTGGGTGGCTTGCGCGGACTGTTCCGCAAGACGACGCACCTCGTCCGCCACCACCGCGAAACCGCGTCCGTGTTCGCCTGCTCTCGCCGCTTCAATAGCTGCGTTGAGCGCAAGCAGGTTGGTCTGCCCCGCTATCTCCTCGATGGTGCTGAGGATACCGCCGATGTTCGAAGCCATTGTCACCAGTTGCTGTAGCTGCTCCGCCAGCACGCGCGTATCCTGTTCCAGTGACTGCATCGCCTGTTCGGACTGGCGTAGCCCCTGCCTTCCTTGCTCTGCCACCTTGCCTACCTCGTTGGCGGTGTGTTGCGCGCCCAGCAGCTGGTCGGACATGACGCGGATGTCTTCTACTATCGCACTCACGCTCTCCACACCGCGCGAGGCAGAGAGGGCGGTCTGCTCGGCTCCTTTGGCAACCTCCTGCACCGCCTTCTGCAGCTGATGTAACAGGTCGATGACGCTATCACCTCCTGCGCTGTCGGAGGAGACGAACGCTTGCAGTAGCTCGTTGGTGCGTTTGACGTGTTCCTGCACTTCCCTGGCGGCACGGCGGGTGTCCTGGATGGTATCCGCCAACGCCTCGATGGCGAGGTCAAAGTTGGCAGTAAGTGTACCTGCCGAAGCCTGCCCCGTTGTGGATAAACGTGAGCTCAGGTCACCCTTCCCAACGCTCTCCAGAGCCTTCAACAGGTTTTGCATCGATACCTGTATCTGGCCAACGTATTCGGTGAGGTCATGAGCCTGGTCGGAAACGACAACCGATACATCGACTCCAAAAGTCTGCATCAAGTACATCAGGTACGAATCGGTTACCGCCTGCATATCGTAGTTGAACACCTTGAAAATCGCCTCTTCGGCGCGCGCACGGAAAGCAGGCTTCCAGCGGAAATCACGCTGCAGGTACTGCCGTACCAGTCGTTGGTAGGTGGCGTAGCTGCCCACATACCACTTCTGAGGTAGGTCTATTGTCACGTGGGCATAGCCGATGCGCAATCGTCTTTCAAAATACTCAGTGCTAAATTCACCGCCTTTTGCCGCCTCCTGGAAGATGTCGCGGAAGTACTGCGCTTGCGTCTTCTCCAGCGCCTCGCGCAGCTGTTCCAGAGAGAGCCCCTTCTTCTGGGCGAACTTCTCGAAGAACTCACGCGTCGGCGGAAAGGCAAACTGGAAGTCGTAAAACTCCTTCGCAATGGAACCGGCAACACGTTCCGCCCACGGTTGTAGCTGCCTCAGGACACGTACGTCGTCCTCAGTCAGGTTCACGAACTGTTTCCGCAGACTCAGGTTAGACTCGTTGATGTGCATAAAGGCGCACAGGTTTTCCATGCGCTACTCACCCCATGTAAAAGTGTTCTATCGGGTATTATCGGCACATACTGGAAAGTTTAGCAGGGTGAAGTTGCTGCAGGTGGCATGGACGGCGCCATCAGATCTTGCTATTACGTCTTATCCGCTTCCAGGCTACCGCAGAACGCGCCAACAGGTTCGCCGTCTTCGCCCTCCCACAGCTGCTTGCTTAACTTCACCTCACGGGGCACAGGTATGGGGTACTTGCCATCGAAGCACGCGAGGCAGAAATGGTGTCGCTTCATACGCACCGCACGCAGCATTCCTTCGATGCTGAGATAGCCAAGCGACGTGGCTCCAATCACCTGCCGGATCTCTTCAACGCTATGCGAAGCGGCGACCAGCTCTTCGCGCGTTGCCATATCAATACCATAAAAGCAAGGATAGCGGATAGGCGGCGACGTGATACGCACATGTACCTCCTTCGCGCCCGCCTCGAAGAGCATTTTCACAATTTTGCCGGTGGTAGTACCTCGCACGATACTGTCGTCTACCATCACCAGCTTGCGCCCTGCAATCACCTCGCGTAAGGGGTTCAGTTTGATTTTGACACCCAGTTCACGCATTCGCTGGTCGGGCTGGATGAAGGTGCGCTGGATGTAGCGGTTTTTAATCAGCCCTTCGGCGTAGGGAATACCGCTCGCCTGCGCAAAACCCAGCGCGGCGGGAATGCCTGTATCGGGGATGGGTATCACTACCTGTGCGCCCGGCGCAGGATGCTCTCGCGCCAGCTCCTGTCCCATGCGTCGGCGCACCTCGTGAAGCGTCCGGTTGTAGATATGGCTATCAGGGCGAGCGAAGTAGATGAACTCAAACATACACAGGCTATGTCTCTGCAGAGGGATGGGTTGCTCCTCTCGTAAGCCGTTCTGGTCTATAATCAGTACTTCGCCCGGCTCGATCTCGCGCACAAAGCTTGCCCCCACCACGTTCAGCGCACACGTCTCGGAAGCGATAACAAAGTGTCCGTTGATCCGCCCCAAACAGAGCGGACGCACGCCATACGGGTCGCGCGCGGCTATCAGGTGATTCGGGGTGAGAATAACGAGGCTATATGCTCCCGAAATCTGCTGCATCACCAGACGCATTGCCCCCACCGGGTCGCGAGTTTCCGCCAGTTCCGCGGCGAGCAGGCGGGCGATGATTTCGCTGTCGTTAGTGCTATGAAAGTGCACCCCTGCCTCTTGCAGGCGCAGGCGTAGTGGAGCGGCGTTGACCAGATTACCGTTATGCGCTACCGCCAGCGTACCGAGGGGCGACTCGCAAATCACCGGCTGCGCGTTGCGCAATACACTGGAACCGGTAGTGGAGTAGCGCGTATGTCCAATAGCGATATGCCCTCGCAGGTAGCCCAGTGTTTCTTCATCAAAAACCTGCGACACCAGCCCCATCTCTTTGTGTATCAGTATCCTCTCGCCATCGGAGACGGCGATGCCCGCGCTCTCCTGCCCGCGATGCTGCAACGCATATAACCCGAAGAAAGTGATACGCGCGACATCTTCGCCCGGCGCGTAGATACCGAATACCCCGCACTCTTCGCGTGGGTGGTCAAACAGGTCGCTCACAACGCCCATGTCGTTTGTCCCCCAGAGCTCCAACACACTTAATGGTATCAGCAAAAGCGCATCGAAAGCAAGCTGTTAGGTGAACGTTCAAAAAAGCAAAGCGATGGTCTGGCGTGCAAATCATGACGTGCTGCGCAAGCACCAGCATTTTGCTAACGCAAGGCTTCGAATGCTCGCCGGCGTTCGCTCTGGAGAGACGCGCTCCGTCGTGTCCATTCATCCAACATTTGGAGGGATGCGCTCTGTCGCATCCCTCCTCAGGGGCACGACGGAGCGTGATCATCC
>JANWYZ010000298.1 GCA_025054895.1 bacterium
GCGCTCCACGCTCACGTCATATACCATGATGATATACACGTACACACCTCCTGTGGACAGACTGCCTCCTGCCTGCGCCAACGAAACGGAGAGGGGTCTGCCACAAGCCGCCCCTCTCCCCGCACGAGGAATTACCCAGCAGCGACGTGATTACTTATCCTGCAGCGCCGCCACGCCAGGCAATACCCTGCCCTCCAGGAACTCCAGCGACGCGCCTCCCCCCGTAGAGATGTGAGTCATCCTGTCAGCGAAGCCCAGCTGCTCTACTGCCGCCGCCGAGTCGCCCCCGCCCACGATAGTCACCGCGCCTGAATCTGCCAGCGCCTGCGCCATCGCGCGCGTGCCCACGGCGAACTGGTCGAACTCGAAAATGCCCATCGGCCCGTTCCATACCACCGTGCCAGCGCCTTTCACCGCCTCGGCGAACAGCTTCTGCGTCGCGGGCCCAATATCCACCCCCTGCCAGTCGGCAGGAATGGCATCCACCGACACCACCCGCGTCTTCACCGCGTCCGCTCCCTTCTCGAACGGGTTGCCGTCGGCAACCACTACATCCACCGGCAACAAGATGTTATCGCCCGCCTTCGCCAGCACCTCGCGACAGAAATCCAGCGAATCGGCGTCCAGCAGCGATTGACCAATCTCCTTGCCCTGCGCCTTCAGGAAAGTGTACGCCATGCCCCCGCCGATAATGAGCCGGTCCACCTTACTGACGAGGTTTTCAATCACAGGTATCTTGTCTTTTACCTTCGCACCGCCCAGCACCGCGATAAACGGTCGCCTTGGGTTAGTGAGCGCACCGCCCAGGTACTCAATCTCCTTCTGCATCAAGTAACCTGCTACGCCCGGCAGATACCTGGTCACCCCTTCGGTGGAGGCGTGAGCGCGATGCGCCGTACCAAAGGCGTCGTTCACATACACCTCCGCCAGCGAAGCAAGCTGCTTGGCGAACTCGGGGTCGTTTTTCTCCTCTTCGGGGTGGAAACGCACGTTCTCCAGCAACAGCACGTCGCCCTCCTGCATCGCCTGCGCCATCCGCTCCACCTCCGCGCCAATACAGTCGGGGGCGAGCGGCACCTGCTTGCCCAGCAACTCGCCCAGCCGCTCGGCGACGGGCTTCAGCGTGTATTTCTCCCGGTCCTCAGGCTTGCCCTTAGGGCGCCCCAGATGCGAGACGAGAATGGTCTTCGCGCCATGCTCTATCAGGTACTGGATGGTGGGTAGCGCGGCGCGGATGCGTCGGTCATCAGTAATCCTGCCCGCGTCGTCCTGCGGCACGTTGAAGTCCACCCGCACCAGCACGCGCTTACCCTTCACCTCGATATCTTCAATGGTCTTCTTGTTCATCATCACACCTCCTGTGGCAGCAATCAAAAAGGGCGGGGTTGCCCGCCCTCGCCATTCTGGCAATTACAGACCCTTCTGCACCATGTAGTCAATCAGGTCGGCGACTCGCACCGAGTACGCCCACTCGTTGTCGTACCAGGCGAGCACCTTCGCCATGTTGCCTCCCAATACCATGGTGGAAAGGGCGTCCACGATGGACGAGTGGTCGTCGCCAATGAAATCGCTGGAGACAACGGGATCGTCCACCACCTTCAGGATGCCCTTCATGCGTCCGTTAGCTGCAGCACGCAGGGCGTCGTTGATCTCGTTCTCTGTGGCTTCTTTGCTCAGTGTCACCGCCAGGTCCACTACCGACACCGTCGCCACAGGCACGCGCAGCGCAACGCCGTGCATCTTACCCTTCAACTCGGGCACCACCAGATGGATGGCTTTCGCCGCGCCGGTGGAGGTCGGGATGATATTCATCGCGGCGGCGCGGGCGCGTCGCAGGTCCTTGTGCGCCTGGTCTGCCACGCGCTGGTCGTTAGTATAGGCGTGCACTGTGGTCATCAAGCCCTTCTCCACGCCGAAGCTGTCCTGTAGCACACGCATCACCGGAGCCAGACAGTTCGTCGTACAGGAGGCGTTCGAGACGATATGGTGGTTCGCAGGGTCGTACGCCTCGTGGTTCACCCCCATAACCAGGGTCACATCCTCGCCTTTTGCCGGCGCAGTGATAATCACCTTCTTCACCGTATCGCGCAGGTGCGCCTTCGCTTTGTCCGCATCGGTGAACAGTCCGGTGCTTTCCACCACAATCTGTGCCCCCAGCTCGCCCCACGGGATGGTGGCAGGGTCCTTGACGGCGAAACTGCGGATGGCTTTGCCGTCAACGTAAATATGCTCGTCGTCTGCCTTCACGTCGTTGGGAAGCGTTCGGTAGTTGGTATCGTACTTCAACAGGTGAGCGTTGGTGTGGGCATCGACGATATCGTTGATGGCGACCACTTCGATATCATTGGGGTACTTCGCAAGAATCGCACGCAGCACCAGACGCCCGATGCGTCCGAAGCCGTTAATTCCGACTTTAACCGCCATGACTCTCCTCCTTCTCAGGTTCAAGTTTCGCGACGAACCGCCTCTTCCTGCCTCGTAGCGATTCGTACAATCCCTGCTACATGGTATCAGGTCGAGGGGAGGTTGTCAATAGGCGACGCCACAGAACAGCAGAGCGAAACCAGTAACTACAGCCAACAGCACATACCCTCAGCTACTTGCACTCGTATAATGCCTTGTGGCAAACCGCCAGAACGCTACCGCGCTCGTCAGCAGGAACGCCGCCAGCCCTACCCCCACCGGCAGCAGCCACCACTCCATCCTGCCCAGCATCGCCTTGGAGGGTATTGTGGCGATAAACGCCAGCGGGATAACGAAGGTGAGGATACGTTGTAGCACCCCGCGAAAGATGTCGGTCGGGAAGCGCGCCATGTACAGGATGGTATCTACCAGTGCGGCGAGGTTGTCCACACGCACCAGCCAGAAAGAGAAGGTCATCGTCAGCAGGTAGAACGAGTAGTACATGGTCAGCCCGCTGAAACAGAGCACGAAATACTCCACCACCTGCACAAACTCCGGCAGCGGGCGCATCCGCGACACCGCGTAGCCCAGCATCGCAAACGAACCGATAAGCGTGCCGATTTCGTCCATGTTTACAAAGCGGAAGGACACCCAGAAAAGGCTCGACACCGGCTTCACCAGCACGAAATCAAAAGTGCCCAGGCGCACCAGGCTTGGCAACATTCCTAAGTTGCGGAAGAAGGTGATGCTTGCCACCGAGCTCATCCAGTAACAGGTCGCCACCAGCAAGAAGGCGTCGTTGCGGTTCCAGCCGGCGATGGCATTGGTGCGCGCGTAGATGACCTCCACCAGCGCGATAAAGAAGAACAGCCACGCGAAGTTAGTGACCACCTTCGCCCAGAAGTTCGCGCGGAACTCGACCTCTCGCCGAAAGCCGTTACGCCAGAACACTTTGTATAACCGCCAGTATCGACGCATTTACATTGCCTGCCTCGTCTTTATCACATTTTAATTGTCATTCTGAGCGTCAGCGAAGAATCCCCGTCTATCGCGGCAACGAGATGCTTCGCTCGCGCTCAGCATGACATTATTGGAGGGTCGCGCTCCGTCGCGACC
>JANWYZ010000299.1 GCA_025054895.1 bacterium
CGCCAGATAGGTGAGGATGTCTACCGGATTAGAGACCACCAGCAGTATCGCATGGTCTGGCAGGGGGACCTGCTTGAGCTCCTGCAGGATGCTGCGAAAGAGCGACACGTTCCGGTTGATGAGTTCAAGGCGGCTTTCGTCAGGCTTGCGACGCAGCCCGGCAGTGATAATCACTATATCGGAGCCAGCCGCCGCGTCGGTGCCGCCTGCATAAATCTTTTGAGGGGCGGATAGCGAGGCTCCATGGCGCAGGTCCAGCGCTTCGCCTTCTGCGAGCTCACGAGCCACATCGATAACTACCAGCTCCTTCGCCACCCCGCCTAACTGCAGTGCATACAGCGTGTTGGAACCTACCCGTCCACCTCCGCCAATGATACTGACCTTCATCTTACCCTCCTTGTCCTCCTCGTCGTTGAGGTTTGGCTTATAGAATGTATCGACTCAAGTCCTCACTGCGCAGCACGTCCGCCAGCCGTTCGCGCACGTACTCGGCAGTGATGGTGACCGTCTGTCCAGCGAACTCACTGGCGCGGAAGGAGATATCCTCCAGCACACGCTCCATGATGGTATGCAAACGTCTCGCGCCGATATTCTCGCTGGTGGTGTTTACCTGGGCGGCGACCGCCGCGATTTCGCGCACAGCGTCTTCGGTAAACTCCAGTTGTACCCCCTCTGTAGACAGCAACGCCCTGTACTGCTTCACCAGCGCGTTCTGCGGTTCGGTGAGGATGCGCACGAAGTCCTGCTCGGTGAGGCTGTCCAGTTCCACGCGAATAGGCAACCGACCCTGTAGCTCGGGGATGAGGTCGCTCGGTTTGGAAACGTGAAACGCGCCAGCGGCGATGAAAAGGATGTGGTTGGTGCGTACTGCCCCGAACTTGGTCATCACGGTAGAACCCTCGATGATGGGCAACAGGTCACGCTGGACACCCTCGCGCGACACGTCGGGACCGAAACCCTGCTCACGCCCGGCAATCTTGTCCAGCTCGTCGATGAAGATAATGCCGCTCTCCTCGGTGCGCTGGATAGCCTCGCGGATAACCTGCTCACGGTCAATCAGCTCGCGCGCCGCTTCCTGTGCCAGTATCCCCTTCGCCTCCCGGATGGTGACCCGGGCTGTGCGCTTCCGCCCTCCCATCATCCCCCGCAGCATATCTGGTATATCCAGCCCCATCTCCTCCATGCCCTGTGGACCGAACACCTGCACAAAAGGCAACGATGGAGAGGACTGTTCCACCTCTATCTCTATCTTTTCGTCGTCCATCGCGCCGCTACGCACGCGCTCTATCAGCTTCTCGCGCATCCGGCGTTCACGCTCGCGGCGTTCCTGTGCTGCCAGGGTGGTGGGCTCTTCTTCCTCTTTGAACTCCTCTTCGTATAGCGCACGAAGCAACCTCTCGAACGGGGTGCCGCCTTGAACCGGACGGCGCGAGCGTCGCGGCATCAAGTGGTCTACAATACGCTCGATGGCTAACTGCTCGGCGCGCTCCTGTACCTCCTGTATCTTCTCCGCTTCCACCATGCGCACAGCGGTCTGCACCAGGTCGCGAACCATCGAGTCTACATCGCGCCCGACGTATCCCACCTCCGTGAACTTGGTGGCTTCCACTTTCAGGAAAGGCGCTTTTACCAGTTGCGCGATACGCCGGGCAATTTCGGTTTTGCCCACGCCGGTTGGACCAATCATCAGGATGTTCTTGGGGATGACCTCCTCGCGCAGATCCTCCGGCAGGCATTTGCGCCGATAGCGATTTCGCAGGGCGATAGCCACGGCGCGCTTCGCCTTCTGCTGCCCGATGATATATTTGTCCAGCTCTTCGACGATCCGCTGGGGGGTGAGGTCCTCTTCCATCGTCTGCTCCTCGCAACGCTCATTCAATGCTCTCGCAGTGCACCTTGTCGTTCGTATAGACGCACAGTTCCGCAGCGATATGCATGGCTTCCGTGGCGATTTGCTTTGCACTCAGTGAGGTATGGCGCATGAGGGCGCGCGCCGCAGCTGCTGCGTATGCGCCACCGCTGCCGATAGCCAGCACGTTGTCGTCGGGTTCAATCACGTTGCCGTCGCCGGAAACCAGCAACAGGTCGTCACGGTCTGCCACAATCATCATTGCCTCGAGGCGGCGCAATATGCGGTCGGTGCGCCACTCTTTGGCGAACTCCACCGCAGCACGACGCAGGTTGCCGTTTGTGGCCTCCAGCTTGGCTTCGAACCGGTCGGCAAGAGCCTGTGCATCCGCGACTGCTCCTGCAAACCCTGCCAGTACGCGGTCGTGGTACATGCGGCGGATTTTGCGGGCGGTATGTTTCAATATGGTATCGCTATAGGTTACCTGTCCGTCGGCAGCAATCGCCACCTGTCCATCCCGGCGTACAGCTACAACGGTAGTATGATGCCATTTCATTGCAAAGCCCCCGGCTGTTTTCTCCATACCTTAGTATAGCACATCTCCCTTACTGTTAGCTTAGCGAGCGTCTGATGGGAGCGGCATGAGGGAACCAGATTGCCGACATCATGCCCTGAGCAGAGGTGCGATGCGGATTCGCTGCGGCGCGAATCATGGGCTATGATGACAGCTTGCGCAGCATCGTTGACTGTTGGGAAACCAAACCTGTGCAAGAGTGGGCAGAGATGCGCCTGCGTCTCTGCCCGGTTTTGTTATATTGTCCAGCCTTTGCGGTAAGTCGGACGGATGAATTTGTCCGCTTTGGGGCAGTTAATAGCCCTCATGCGTCGCGCGTCCCAGTTGATGCGCTCTCCAGTAAGTATTGCCAGATTGCCCAGCAGGGCGGTTTCGGTGAGCGCACTGGCGTAGTCAAAGTTAGCCATGGCAGGCGCTCCGCCCTTACAAGCGTTAATCCACTCCTGATGGTGTCCCGGTGAGCGGGGTATCGAGGGGGCGGGGGGCTGGTACCCGGCGAACTTTGCCTTTGGCAACAGGATAAACGGTGCGCCGTAATCGCCCGGGCTGTACAGCATGCCCTCGCTGCCGATGAGCAGGAGCCCGCTATCCGCCAGCTTCTCCACCTCGCCCTGCAGTAGCCCAATGGGCGGCTTTTGCCCGCCGTCGTACCACACCATCTTGCAGGGTGGGAGGTCGCCACGCTGTGGGAATTCGTAGCGTACGATAGACCACTTTGGGAAGGTCTCGCCGTTTACGCCCGATGTTTCCGCCTCTATTGAGACGGGATCGCGCAAGTTTAGCGCCCAGAACGCCATGTTCATTGTGTGGCACGCCATGTCGCCGATCGCGCCAGTGCCAAAGTCTATCCAGCCTCGCCAACCGAATGGATGGTACACATCGTGATAGGGGCGTTTGGGAGCCGGTCCTATCCACAGGTCCCAATCCAGTCCTTCGGGGATAATCGCCTCCTCCTTCGGACGCGGGATACCCTGAGTCCAGACGGGGCGGTTGCTCCAGACGTGAATCTCGGTCACTTTGCCCAGCACACCTGATTGAATCACCTCTACTCCCTGCCGCAAAGATC
>JANWYZ010000029.1 GCA_025054895.1 bacterium
TATCGTAACCCACAGGCTCGGTTTCATACACACTGGCACACCGCACCACCCGCACCTGCGGCGTGTGGAGCCTCCGTATTGCCTCGCGCAGGTTGTTCCACCGGTCGCCCTGATTGGAGCCGAGACTCAGCCACGCATTCGCGCCCATAGTATCTTCAGTTTATCAGAAACCGGAGAACGGCGGCACTCTTCTGCGAAGCAGGCTAAACAGCGACGTGATGAGATTGGCGCGTTCTACCCGCTCCTGGTGTTCCATCTCGTATCGCGCCACAGCCAGGCGTTGTCTCTCCAATTCGGAAGGACTCTGCTGCGCTATCAGTGCCTCATGCATCTTGTGCAGCTCGCCATCCTCTATCCAGATACCATGACACTGCTCGCACCTGTCCAGTTCTACTGGAGAGTCATACAGGTAGAAGAAGGGACGCAGCAGGATAGCACATCGAGGACATCGGCGGTTTACTGTCTCCTCCGGATTGTACTTCACATCAGGATAGGCGCGCTCTTCAATGGTCAGCAATACCAGCGGGTCCACCTGCTTGAGCATCCGAATCTCTGCTTCATCAAACCAGACACCTGCGCACGCTGGGCAAACGTCTACAGTCACGCCGTAATAGCGTTGCGGTTGCATCTCGATACGGCAATCCGGGCACAGCAACGCGCTCATGGCAAACCTCCGCATGAAGTGTATGCAGCCTATTGTACCCTACTACTCGCGCTGGCAGAACCAGCTGTAACGGCTCGACTCTGTGTTGGAGATAGGTATTTTCCAGCAGAACACCTCATCGGGCACGCTCTGCGGGCAATGGAAAATCACAGGCGGTTTGGTGGCTTTGAGCCACTTCGCATGACCGTCGAAGAACAGAAACACCGCCCCACCGTTGTGTACGATAGACGGACAGTCCGCATTGACGGGATGGTACGCGCCGTCGTTGAGCGTGATTTGCTCGTCAATGAGCAACGCAAGCCGCGCGGGGCGTTCTACAGCGGTCTCCGGGATGAACGCGAGACCTGCGTTCATCGAATAGCTCAACAGTTTCTCTCGGCGTGGATCGGATGGACAAACGTACAGCCCCGCGTTTTTGACGTAAGGATACAGTACACCGCCAACGGGTCCCTTAACAGCAAGCCACTCAGGATTGACCGGCGCGGTGGTCTCCTGTCCGACGGGCACGGCGTAAATGCAGGGAACCCACTGCGCTCCTGAGTTCCACGGGAAGCCGCGCATCCATGCGGGCCACGCATCGTCTATCCAGCCGCCCATGCATCTGCCGTCGCCGTTGCCGGCGTTGCGTCCATCGTAGTCTGTACGGTACATCACCAGCGCCAAACCCAGCTGGCGCAAATGCGCCAGGCAGGTGGTCTGCCGCGCCTTCTCACGCGCCTGAGCGAACACGGGGAACAGGATGGCTGCGAGAATGGCGATGACAGCAATAACGACGAGCAACTCGATCAGGGTAAAAGCCCTTGGACGAGACATGGTTGTTCCCTCCCCCTGGTGGAGTGACGCTAACCTATTATAGCAAGTATCTGCAGAAAAGTCAGCGAGGATAGAGGGAGGCGAGAAGAACACAGCAACGCACATACACCCCCCGCCTCCAATCACCCACGCCGAACAGGGAGAAGGGGTAGAGAGCCGTGTCTCATCGCGCTACGGCAACCACCTCGTACCACAACGTCTGGTATTGTGCGCCCAGCTGGATGACCGCGTTGCCTCTGGAGTCGCGACTGACAGGTAAGCGCGTCTTCCGGGCTCCGCGCTCATCCAGGGCGTACACCTCCACCATGTTCGCGGCTATCGGCAGGGTAATCCGCACAGGAACTCCTTCCACCAGCGTGGGGGCTGTACCCCAGTTTTCGCCGAGCGTTACGCGATTGTCGCCCAGCTCACGCCACCCCCAACCGGTGTTTTGCACATAGCCAGTGGCGGTAATCAGCACCTGTAGGGGCAGGGTGGGGCGAGGAGAGAAGCTTCCCTGTTTGACGGTAAGCGTGATGACGCCAAATCCGTTCTGGCGTGTGGTGCCGGGCTCTACCACTACTCCGTCGCCGAGGTCGAACCGCCTGCCACCTCCGAAGCCCACGACCGCTTTGCTCATTGGTGTAGCGACAGTCACCACGCCTTTGCCTCTTACGCTCCAGTCCCAGCGCAGCTGTCCTGTATCCGAGGTAATGCTGTTACCAGAGGTGTTGACCTGACTGGGGCGTAACACGCCTGAAGGTAGGGTTTGTCTTTCCACCGCTACCACAAGGCGGTGGCGTAGCGCCATCTCGCCACGCAAGCCAGCATCAGCGCCATCTACCAGCCTCCACGCCCAACTGCCCCGTAGCGCCTCAATCTCCTGCTCTCGGTTGAGGGTCACTCCCACTACCCGTTGGGCACGTGCAACGTCGCCACGAAGGAACATCGCCCCCGCAGCTACTGCGGCGACCCACTGGGTCGGATGCTGGTCGATATCGAAGTAGCCGGTGATGCGTCGGGCATCCAGATTGTCGCGCCGATGGGCGTAGGTGTAAAAGTAGATTGCGTCCCAGTCTTGCAGTAAGCCGTAGGCTGCAATGAGCAAAAGCCCTTCGCTCGTGTAGGTGTTGGGAGCAGGATGGTTGTATTCACTGAGGGTGTGGGGCTTGCCAAGCACCCGCTTGGTGGACAGACCGGCGATGGTTCCGCCACGCTCGTTGACCATTGGCAGGTTGCGAATAAACCAGTTGCGGTTGTCCCACCCACCGCCCGGGAATTCGGGGTGCTGCCAGTAGCTGTGGGTGTCTACCAGGTCCATGCGCGCCATGAGGTTGGGAGTGGTACAGCCGATGATGGTTCCTGTGACAAGCGCAGCCACCCCGAGGTCGCGCTTCAGATAGTTGTACATCTCGGTCCAGTATCGCTCTTCGGTGTCGCGGAGGAAGCGAAGCCAGTCTCGCTGAACATTGTCCAGAGTAGCTGCCC
This sequence comes from bacterium, assembly GCA_025054895.1. Lineage (GTDB taxonomy): Bacteria > Armatimonadota > HRBIN16 > HRBIN16 > HRBIN16 > HRBIN16. The sequence goes on from JANWYZ010000029.1 coordinate 2,945, forward strand.
AGTCTCTGCGCAGCACGATAGCCACATTGCCTGCCTCCAGCGATTGCCCCTCTGGAAGAGGGCGGATGGTACCACCAGGACGGAGCGAGACGCCCGTAATCCAGTAGCTTCCTGCCTGCGTGCCCATATTGCTGAACAGCAGGCGGGCACTGGTTTCCGTCTGGGAGATAGTGAAGGTGTACTCGTATCTGCGCCAGGAGGGTGTTAGCTCGGCGGAGTACCAGGGCGACAACGCCTGCCAGGGGTCTCGAGCCATCGTGACCCCTACGTTGAGCGTTCGGTTGGCGTCGGCTCGCGCCCAGAAGGAGAGGGTGTATATCTTGCCTCCCTCAACACGCAGCCCTGCCTGCGCGAGCTGAACGTGCCAGCCTTGTGAACCGGGCGTCGTTACCTGGATACGCACCGAATGGGTGTAACCAGCGGGAGCGGTAGTAGTTTGTGTGGCAGTAGCCTGTGCTCCTGCATGTTGCTCGAGAGTCCATCCGGTGAGACCGTTGGTGAATCTGCCGTTGGTGAGCATCTCCTGCCCGAGGGGTTCGCTACGCTCGCCCCAAGCACGACGCAGGGCGGAGGTAGTGCGGTACTTATTCAACAGCCAGCGGTTCCACTGGCGCTGCAAGTCTGCTTGGAACACGGAGGGTATCCGATCGATGACACCGCCTAAAAAACCATGAATCAACCCGTTCTCGTTGTTAATCTCCACGAAGGCTACGGCAGGGTCCTGGGCGTAGGTCATCCCTGTATACGGGTTCCGATGCGTCAACACCAGTCGCGCATACTCCTTCTGCAGATCGATCATCGGCTGGTAAAAGATGCTAATGACATGCTGGTCTTTCATATCGCTGACACTATCGATAGCGGCGGGTAAACCGTCGCGCGAGGAGAAGCGTCGGTGAACGAGCAGGTTGATGTTCGCGTAGATACCTTCGCGCTTCAATTGGGCGAAGAAGTAGTGTAGATTGTCCATCGCCTGAGCATTGAGTTGGCGAGACCCGCCTGTCGAGTAATTGATTAGAGAAGGGTTCGACCACGGCGCGTCCATGTGGTGGAAGCGCACGATGTTTACGCCAGCTCGCGCCAGCCGTGCTGCAACCTTGGGCGCGTTTTCTTTGTGCTGGAAGCAAGCGTCCGCCGTCATATTGACGCCCCAAAAGCGGACCCTCTGCGCACCAACGTAGAAGTGTCCGTCTGCTCCAACGCGCACGTAGCCAAATCGCCCAGCGGGGCGGTGGAGCAATCCGCTCATGTCGGCAACCCCTGAGGGAGTTGCATCCCAAGGCACGACAAAGGGGAAGAGCCCTTGTTGGGCTGACAGGGTGTCTAACAGCAGCAGGCAGAGTACATTGACCAGAATCAGGGTTCTCACTCGCATGGTACACCTCCGTCGCTTTCTAGATTAGTCTTACCTGTCTATGCCGAGTCGACCCGGAATGTGCTTATCCCCCGATACAGAGACGCCTTGCGTCGGCATCTGCCCCACCTGAGCAAACCCAAATCGCTCGTGCTTGACGCCTTGTACCTGCGCATGGCGCTGACGCAGCGTCGCACTCTGCGTGCGATTGCCCGACACCTTGCACGTACTGGACACTACCAGCACGCGGTAGACCATCGCCCGCGGTGTTTCCTGAGCAGGAGCAAGATACCGCTCCCCGCCTTGCAGCAGCAACTGGCGCGGTGGGTGGTAGAGCGCACTTGCTGCTACAGGCAGGAGGCGACAGACGCCTCCTACCGCCCAGTACGACGCTGTCGGCTCTTCAGGAACTCCTCTTCCGCCTTTTCGAGGTCTTTCAGCGTTTTGCGTTTAGGAGTCTCTGGTTCTAAGTTAGCCGCCTGCGCTCCCTGGCGGGAAGTGGCTTGCGTGTTTGTCGGAGGGGCGGCGGTAGCGCGCGCTTTCGACTGGACAGCACCGGTGTCGGTGGCGCGTACTGCGGCGGGCTCCGGTTCGGAATTTGCCTTTTTAGCGGTGGCTGTTGCGCGAGCACGCTTGCCCTCGGGCTGCAGGTCTTCCACACGCACCAGCAATACGTAATTCAGGTGGAATTCGCGTTCCTCTGGCGTCAAGCGAGAACGAGCCTCTTCCGAAAGGCTCTCTATCCAGCGGTTTTTCATACGCTCTTGCGCCTCGGTATGGCGCGTGAGCACTGTTTCGGGAAGGCTGTCCAGGTCTACCTGCACCGCTGCACGTCCGTCGCTATACAGGCGGTAGATGGCGCCCCTCAAACCGCCCATATATGGATAGTAGACGCGCTCCTTGATGTCGTTGCTGGTCTGTGTGCGCGTGACAATCTGCACGCGCTCGCCCTCTTTGAAGTTCGGCATGTTTCATCGCTCCTGCTACCGTGCCACTGCCAGCGCGGAGTGCACGATGGATTCAAAAATCTTCAGCCCATCTTCGGAACCTAAAAGCGGCTCGCACGCGCGTTCGGGGTGAGGCATCATGCCCATCACGTTGAACCGCTCGTTGGCGATACCTGCAATGTTTGCCAGTGAGCCGTTGGGGTTGCTCTCCTTGGTCAAGGCGCCGGTGCTATCGCAGTAGCGGAAGATAATCTGGTCATTTGCCTGTAGTTCTTGCAACGTTTCGCGATCACACACGTAGCGACCTTCGCCATGCGCAACAGGGATACGCAGTACCTCGCCGCGCAAACACCGGTTGGTGAACGGCGTTTCCGTATTCTCCACGCGCAGGTACACGTGCTTGCACACGAAGCGCAATCCCTCGTTGCGTACCAGCGCCCCCGGTAGAAGATGTGCCTCGCACAGTATCTGGAAACCGTTGCAGATGCCCAGCACCAGTCCGCCCTGACCTGCAAACTTCTCCACCGCCTGCATCACCGGCGAGAAGCGAGCAATCGCCCCACAGCGCAGGTAGTCGCCGTACGAAAACCCGCCCGGTAGAATCACACAATCCACGCCGTGCAGATTATCTTCCTGGTGCCAGATGTACTCCACCGGCTGCCGTAACACGTCACGGATGGCATAGTAGGCGTCGGCGTCGCAGTTGGAACCGGGGAAAACCACTACCCCGAACCTCATTCCAGCACCTCGATCTCGTACAACTCGGTAACCGGGTTCGCCAGTAGACGATCGCACATCTCTCGCACCTGCGCCTCTATCGGTTGCGTCTCATCGGCGATATCCATTTCTATTACCTTGCCGATGCGCACCTGATTAACGTTCTGGTAACCAAGTGCGTGCAACGCTTCCTGCACCGTTCTGCCCTGGGCGTCCAGCAGGGTGGGTTTCAGTGTCACGAGCACTCTCACTCTGGGCATGTGGGCTATCCTCCATTGAATAATTCGCACTGAGAGCGAGGATTTCCTGTTTGAAGCGAATCGGTGCTTCAAAGATGTACGGTTGTCACTGTTCTGAGGAAATCATGTTGGCGGCAAATCTGCCTGTTGTAGCCCATGGTTGTTTTTGCCTCCTTTCAGCCCTGCACAACGGACAGCACAACCACCGCGCAGCGGTTGTGACCTCCTTCCGCTTTGTGTTAGAATAGCAGTATCAGGCAAGAATCGTCCTGAAAAGCGTGGGGTCAATTTGGGGGCAAGAAGATAATGCCGCGTGTCGTCCGCGTGCCGGCGCACTATTACCAGCAATTTGACGCCGATTACACTCTGGATGTACCCGCAGAGGGGTACGGCGGCTGGAAAAGGGCGGAGATAGAGATAGACCTCGCCCGCACTGCGGTGGTGGTGATGCACGCCTGGCACCCTCGCGCACGGGAGGAGTTTCCGGGCTGGTATCGGGCAGTAGAGTACCTGCCGCGTTCGGCGCAGATTTGTCGCGAGGTATTCCCCAGACTGCTGAGCGGCGTGCGCGAGGCGGGAATAAAGGTGTTTCATGTGGTAGGCGGCGGCAACTACTACCAGCACCTGCCGGGATACCAGCGCACGCGCGATCTGGCTGGCGAGTCACCTCCGCGGCCGGAGCGCATGGAACCGGACCACTACCTGCGTCAACTGTGGCAGTTTCGCGAAGAGCACGTCTTCGTCGGATTGCACAACCAGGCTGACGTGCGGCGAGCCTTCGAGCAGCTGGGCTTTGCCGATGAGGCTCGCCCTCTAGATGAAGAGGAAATTGCCGAGGATAGCCATCAGCTATTCGCCCTGTGTAAGTACTACGGCACCAACCATCTGATATATGCGGGGTTTGCTATAAACTGGTGTTTGCTCCTGTCGCCTGGGGGAATGGCGGAGATGTCACAAAGAGGCATTATGTGCTCCGTGTTTCGTCAAGCGGTGACCGCCGTAGAAAACAGGGAGACCGCCCGACAGGAACTGTGTAAACAGATTGCCTTATGGCGTGTGGCGCTGGCTTTTGGCTTCGTGTTCGACGTCGATGAGTTCTTAGAGCATCTTCCGCACAAGGCTTCAGCGGAAGTACTGGAGGAGCCGTATGGATAGCACTGTTGACTCGGGGAGAGCTGATACACCGCCTTGGGTCCAGTTTGAAGAGCTGTTAGATCACCTCACAACCGCACTGCTGGTAGTAGACAACGGCATTGTCGTCTATGCCAATACCTCAGCAGCCAACATCACAGGGCGAAAAACGGCTGATGAACTGCAAGGGGCGCCTCTACAATCTGTGTTTCCGCTCGAATCCTATCCACAGATTCACGAAGCATGTGAACAGGTGTGTCACCGCGAGACGCCTGCGGTTCACCTGACGGGCATTGTCTGTCACTTCGGACAGCAACAGAGCTACATCGATGTGCATGTGGCGCGTTTACACGTTGGCTCTCGCTGTGCGGTAGTGCTGCTCCTGTATGACCTGAGCCAGCTAACCTGCGCTTTGCGTCGCTCTCAAGAAGCGGAAAGACGGCTGGCTGACCTGATTAGCACGTTGCCTGGTGTGGTATGGGAGTATGACCGGCGCAGGGGAGTCTTCACCCTGATCAGTGACTACGCAAGGGTACTGACCGGACATCAAACAGAGCGCTTTCTACAGCATCCTGAGTTCTTCTTTCAGCAGATTCATCCGGACGACCTTGCCGCTTTCCAGCCTTTATGGGAGCAGCTGAAGCGAACGCACCAGCCAGGTACGTGGCGGTTCCGCCTGCGCAGTGAAGAGTACCCTGACGGCTGGCGGTGGTTGCAGGCGGAGATTGTGCCTGTGCTTGACGAGGCGGGCGAGCTCGTAGCCGTGCGAGGGGTTTCTTACGATATTCACCGTGAGGTGGAGACGCAACGCCTGCTGGAACGACGCACGAAGCAGCTGGAGGCGCTCATCCATTTTAGCAGCCGTTTCGTAGAGGTACGAACGGAAGAAGAGGTCGTGCGCGTGCTACGCGAGTTAATGCGCCAAACGCTGGATTTCGAGTACATCGCCGTATACTTGCGTCGGCAAAACGGTGTGGTGGAGAAAGCACAGGTGGTAGGGGACTCGGTGGTTTGGGAGGGTATGGAGTTAGACCTGAAAGAAGGCATCACCCGGTTGCGCGATGTGTTGCTGGGGCGCATTCCATACTTCGTTTCGCGGGACGCGCTGAGGGATGTTTCGCAGATCGAGCGAGAGCTTTGGGTGCAACTGCTTGGCAGTGCAGAAAGGGTTTTTAGCAACGCGGTAGTACCCATCCGAGGTCGCACGCAGGTACTGGGCGCACTGGCGGTAGACCGTCGCGATACTGGTGAGCCGATTACCGAGAGCGAACTATCGATGTTGCTGACCATCGGTCGCTACACAGGGCTTGCGCTGGATAACGTCAAGCTGATGCAGGAACTGCGCGTGGCGGAGGAACGGCTGCGCCATCTGGTGCAAAACCTGCCGGTGACAGTGTGGGAGCTGAATCTGGCGACACGGCAGCTGGAGTTCATCAGCGAGTATGTGGAAGAGTGGTTGGGATACACGCCAGCGGAGTGGCAGGCAAACCCCACATTGTATTACTCAGTGGTACATCCCGATGATATCGAGCTGTTCCAGCGCGTTATTAACCCCGATGTTTCCTCCGTGCCGCAACCTGTAGAGATACGGTTGCGCGATAAACAGGGCAGGTGGCACTGGTGCCGTATTCTCTGGACGCTGACATACGAGGAAGAACGCGCTCCACTCGTGCGAGGTGTTACCACCGACATCACGGCGCAGAAACAGGCGGAACAACAGCAGCTGCACCTGATGCGCTTGCGTTCGCTGGGCGAGATTGCCAGCGGCGTCGCGCACAATTTCAATAACCTGCTGATGGGCATCCTGGGCAACGCAGAGCTGTTGCAATCGGCTCTGCAGTACGACCCGGAACTGCAGAGACGCGCAGAAATCATCGCACAGCTGGCGCACGACGCCTCCGCCATCGTACAGCGAATGCAGGGTTTCTACAAGCTGCAGACCCCCACCCGACGCGAGCAGGTGCGGCTTCAACCATTGCTGGAAGATGTGATTGATTCCACGCGACCGGTCTGGTACGGTCTGGCAGGACGACGTGGCGCAGAAATACGGGTGAACCTTATCGTAGAGGCGGACCCCGTGGTGGAGGCGAGCCGCAGTGAGCTGCTGGAGGTGTTCACGAATTTGATTATCAACGCCTGTGACGCGATGCCGCACGGAGGCGTTATCACATTAAGCCTGCGCGAACGGGATGGACTTGCGGTGATCGATGTTGCCGATACGGGCACTGGCATGACGCCAGAGGTGCGAGAACGTTGCTTCGACGCCTTTTTCACCACCAAGGGTGAGAGAGGTAGCGGGCTGGGACTGAGCGTCTCGTACCAGATTATCGCACGGCACTCGGGGCAGATTACAGTCCGGAGTGAAGTAGGTCGGGGAACGGTATTCACTGTACAACTGCCTGTGGTGAAAGAAGGTGGAGCATTGAGACAAGCATCCGCGCAACCGTTGCACTCAACCACGCTACGCATCTTAACCGTCGACGACGACGAGGCGGTGCGTACGGCGATACAACACCTTCTCGAGGCTGACGGTCATCAGGTTACCGCCGCTTCCGATGCCGATGTAGCTCTGGTCGAATTTCAACAGCAGCACTACGACCTGGTGATTCTAGACCTCGGGATGCCTCAACTGGACGGGCTGAGCCTGGCGCGTCAGATAAAACAGAGAGCCCCTTCCGTTCCTGTCATCCTGCTGACCGGTTGGGGCGACCAGCTGCGCGAGGACAAACCGCACGAAGTGGATATGGTGTTGGCGAAACCGGTGCGTCGCGCTACCCTGCGTGCTGCGCTGGCACAGCTGGTGCGCCAGCGGGAGGCATGATGCGCAACCTTTGGCGGGTAGAGGTGTCGGAATCCATCGGAGCTGCTGAAAAACGATGGGATGCGGCATTGCTTGCCTTATGTTTGGGCGTCGTTGGCACGCTGTACGCCTACAACCGCCAGCCATACAGCCTTGTGAGCTGGTTAGACCCTTCCGCTCCGCCCGTCTATCGCTCTCATGAAGAATACCTGCTGGTGAACTGCCTGATGTTACTGCTGCCGCTAATAGTACTCGTGTCGGCTGGAGGCGCGTTGCGTACGTACAACCTGAGCGGGGGCAACCGGTGGGGATGGATGGCGGCAGCGGCGTGTTACCTGCTGATGCTACCTCTATTGTGGTGGGCGTCAGCGCGTGCCGATTTCCAGCAAACCTACCCGCTGTATCGCCCGGCACGCTACGCCATACCAGCCCTGCTATACCACGAGCTAACCTACACCTTCTACCTGTGGTGCTGGGAGATGTTTTTTCGGGCGGTGCTCACCAGCATCTGCTGGCGATGGTTGGGTTGGATGGGGATTGCTCTGCAGTCGCTGGCTTTCGCCCTGCTGCATATCGGCAAGCCGATGCCGGAGGTCGCTGGCTCCTTTGTGGCAGGCATGGCGCTGGGAGGCGTTGCCGTACGGGCGCAGTCGTTTGTGCCGGGTTTCGTATGTCATGCACTGGTGTCAGCAACGATGGATATGTTCGTGCTGATACGGGCACGATAACCTTTCACACAACGGAGGTGTACGCTTATGTTCGGTGTAATCGTCGGCGTGCTGGTAGCCGTGTTGTTCCTGCTGCTTAGTTTTAAGGTGGATACCAGCGGCGAACGTCCGCGCACCGTGTTGCGTAGCCCTGCGCTGCTCATCCTGGGCATCGGGATCACCATCTTCTCCGCCGCGTTCGCCAACCGATGTTTCCTCACCGTGCCAGCGGCGTATGTGGCGACGGTGTACGACCCCCTGCGCGGCGGCGTGCAACCAGTGGAGCTGCCCGAAGGCTTTCACTTCGTGCTTCCCTGGTGGAAAACCGAGTTGTGGCGCGTGCAGACACAGGAGTATACCATGAGCGCGATCCGTTCGGAAGGCGCGGTTATCGGCGACGACTCCATCCACTGCCAGACGAACGAAGGATTAGGGCTGAACCTGGACGTAACCGTGTTGTTCCACATTGACCCCAAAGAAGCTCATGCGCTATGGCAGAAGATAGGGGAAGACTACCAGCAGGTGCTGGTGCGTCCGTATGCCCGCAATGTCATCCGCATGGTGGTGGCAAAGTACTCGGTGGTGGATGTGTACGGCGTGAAGCGACAGCAGATAGAACAGGAGATTACCGAAGCGATGCGCCAGGCGTTTGCGGAGAAAGGGATCGCGCTGGAAAGCGTGCTCCTGCGCAATGTAGAGTTCGCCAACCCCGAGTTTGCCAGAGCCATCACCGAGAAACAGGTGGCGGAGCAGCAGATACGCACTGAGGAGCAGAATCTGCGCCGGGCGCAGATTGAGAAACGGACAATGGTGGCGCAGGCAAAAGGCGAGGCGGAAGCCATCCAGAGGCGCGGCGAAACGCTTCGGCAAAACCCCGAAGTAGTGCAGTACGAGCTGGTGCAAAAAATCGCTCCTAACGTGCGCGCGCTGTACCTGCCGCCTAACTACCTGCCTGTATCACCCCGCACAGGAGGACGATAGCAATGCGAGAAGCCATTCTGTTGCTGATATGGTGTGTGATCGCCGCGCTGGTGGTAGGGTTTCGCCCGGAAAGGTATCGTCCGGCGCGGTTGTGGATGGGCATCATCGCCGGGTTGCTGGCGGTGTTACTGCTCAGCAGGATGTGGGTGGAGATACCGCCCGGACATGTGGGGGTGAAGTTCGACCCCTTCGCGGGCGGCATTCAGGAGCGCGAGCTGGGCGAGGGCTGGAGCCTCGTCCTACCCTGGCAGACGGTGCAGCTGTTCAACGTGCGCACTCAGCAATACACGATGAGCAGCGCGCGCGACGAGCTCTCGGGCTCCGATGACGCCATGACCTGCCAGACCAGAGAGGGGCTAAAGGTCATCGTGGACGTGACCGTGCTGTTTCGCATCAGCGGCGAAGGGGCAGACCGCCTGTGGCGCAGCGTGGGACCGAACTACGTGAATACCATCGTCCGCCCCGCGACGCGCAACGTGGTGCGCCTGGTGATAGCACGCTACGGCATCATGGAGGTCTACAGCAACGCGCCGGAGACGCTCACCGCCGCCAGCCAGCAAGGCATTGTGCCCTACCGGGGCAGGCGTCAACAGGTGGAGGACGAAATCTACGCGGAGCTGAAGCCTAAGCTGGAGGAGAAGGGCATCACGCTGGAGCGCGTGCTCCTGCGCAACGTCGCCTACGAGTCGCAGGAGTTCGAGCAAGCCATCGTTGCCAAACAGGTGGCTCAGCAGGCAGTCATCACCCAGCAGTACAAGCTGCGTATTGCGGAGATTCAGGCGCAGGCTCAGGTAGAGCGGGCGAAAGGCACGGCGGAAGCCATACGTCTGCGCGGGCAGGCGTTGCGCCAGAATAGCGCAGTGGTAGGGTTGGAGTTTGTGCAGAAGCTTCCGCAAGAAGTGGAGGTGCGCATTCTGCCCGGTGGCACGGTGATGATGATGCCAACGCCTGCCGGGGCGTTGCCCGCCAGCACGGGAGCAATCGAGGTTCCGCAACCAGCGGAGCGCGAGCGCGCGCCGCAAAGGAGGGGAAGCGGAGAGTAGCGCGAGGGTATATCCTTCCAGTAACGAATCTCCTGTCCAACCTTGCGTATCTAACTCTGTGGAACAACGCAGGGAGGACAATGGCGTCATGAGTAATCAGCCGCGAGTGATAGTGTTCTCCACACCGAACTGTCCATACTGCAATATGGCAAAGCGATACCTGCGGGAACGAGGCGTTCGCTTCCGCGATGTGGACGTAAGCCGCGACCCTGCTGCTGCACGCGATATGGTGCGCCGATCAGGACAGCAAGGCGTACCCGTCATCGACATCAACGGTAAAATCGTGGTCGGCTTCGACCGCGTCAAAATCAATCAATTGCTGGGACTGAGATAGACACCGTCAGGAGGAGAGAAGATGAGTAGTCACCAGACTCCGCCCATCCAGCCGCTTGGCTCGCGGGTGTTGGTACAGCCGATAGAAGAGGAATCCCGGACGGCAGGAGGCATTTTCTTGCCCGATACCGCTAAAGAGAAGCCGCAGGTCGGTCTGGTCGTTGCAGTTGGCGACGACGAAGAGATCAAGGTGAAAGCAGGAGATAAGATTATCTTTCCCAAGTATACTGGCACGGAGTTTCGTTACAACGGCACCGATTACCTGATTATGGAAGCCAACGACATCCTGGCGAAGCTTACCGAAGAGTAGCTCAGGTTCCACTATCACAGAAGAAGAACAGCAGCGCTGGCATTTTGCCCTGCGCATCAGAGGCAGGGTACTATGGGAATAGCCTTTGCCGAGCCTGTCGCAGGCGTTGCTGGAATTCGTCAAGCGCCTGCTGGGTGTTGTTGGCATCCTCGTTCAGCGTGGGCTCCGGTGTAAAGGGTCTGGATTGGGCAAGCACCCTGTCGAAGGCGGAAGTGTTGTCGGGTTGCTCGGTCAGGTCCATCAGCAGGTTTACCTGCTGCGCCGTGCAGCCTATCAACAAGGTTCTTCCTCGTACGGTGACAAGGTGTAACGCGCCTGTTCCCAGAAGACGGGTATCCAGCACGGTGATGGTTCCTTCGTTTTTAGGGGGCGCAACGCGAGTGAGCCACTGGGCAAACTGCCCTTTACCACCTCCGTTGAGGGCGCGAGGCAATCCCCACTTGATGAGAGCCAGCGCAATCACCAACCCCAGCAGCCAACGCCAAGCCTGGCTCGCCGGAGAACCCATCGGCTCAGGCAGGGTTTCGCGTCGCAGGGCATCCCACCCCATGCTGGGGTTCTGCGTCGGTCTGGTAGGCTGAGCCGGCGCAGGTACTGCGGTCACTGGCGAGGAAGCATGGTGCAGGCTGGGGGCGCCGGAGACAGGCGGTGAGAAGACAGATACAGGTGGTGAGGCTGCCAACTGCGCTGTCGTCAGTGCGCAAAACACCAGCACGAAAGCCACTTTGCTCATGCCACTGCTCTCCGGCTAATCTCCACTAACTGCTCCTGCGGGTTGATAATTTCGGTGATACGGATACCAAAGTTATCCTCGATGACCACCACCTCCCCGCGCGCCATGATACGCCCATTCACCAGCACATCTACTGGCTCGCCAGCTACCCTATCCAGCTCCACGATAGAGCCGATAGTCAACTCCAGCACGTCCTTGATAAACATTCGCTTGCGCCCCAGCTCCACAGTAAGCTCCAGAGGCACGTCCAGTATTAGCTCGATGCCTGTGGGCAGTGGCTGGGCAGCTGCTTGTGCAAGCGGCACGAAAGGCTGGGCGGAAGCGGCTATTTCCTCCATCACCTGGAACGGGCTGGCTTCGGTAGAGGAGGGCTCACTCTGCACCGCAGGGGGCTCCGATTCGTCACCTGCCAACCACAACCCGAATCGCTCATCCCCTATGACCGTCAATGCGCCTACAGGGCTACCGTCTACGTGTAACACGGCATCCATGCGTACGAGGTTGTCCTGTGTGAGCCACTCGATAGGAGGCTGCAGTGTATCGTGATGGGCTTCCACCTGCGGTACGGTACACTCCGCCCCGATGGTGTTGGTAATCGCCTGCGCCAGCCCACTGGCGACGACAAACAACACTTGCTGCAGTACCTGCAGTGCGCCTTCATCGATCTCCTCAGGCAGGTTGGAACCATCGCCCCCGACCGCCATATCCGCCAGCATCGCTGCGGAGGCAGTTTCCAGTGTGACTACCAGTGTGTGGGCTGTTGCCGTTTGCAGGGTTACTACGCCATAAACGCGCTTGCCGGTAAAGGTATTTTCCAACTCGGAAAGAGGCAGCAGGGTGACAAGAGGTGAAGAAAGTGCCGCCTGGCGGTTTATCCCCTCTGACAGGGCTACCGACACAGTTCCCCACAGGCTCTCCTGTTTCGCTGTGATGGTGTTGATATGCTCCAGGCTCAACGATGCCATCGGCTACAGTTCCTCCTCATGTGGATGATGGCGGTGGGTTTGGTTTAGCTACTGGCTGGTTGGCTACAACCTTCTCTATTTGCACAACCACATGCTTGCCACGCAGCCCCGGACGCGCCCGAAACTTCACCTTGTTGCCCACCATGATGTCAATCGGCTCGTTGGTGCGCCGGGTTAACAGGATAACATCGCCCTCCTTCAGGTCCAGTATCTGACGCAAAGTCAAACGGGTGCTGCCAAGCACCGCCACAAGCGGAACTCGCGTTTGTTGTATCTGCTGGGCGATGAGCACGGCATGTTGTGAGGGGGCACGCTTGCTACCGGAAAACCACCGCTGCGCACTGAGCTTGGACAACACGGGTTTAAGCAGCAGATAAGGAATACACAAACTCATCGCCCCGTGCGTTTCGCCCACACGGATTTCGAACAGGATAGAGACTACGATGTCGTTAGGCGGCACAATCTGCACGAACTGCGCGCTGGTCTCCATACCCTCGCGAATAGGGGTGAAGCTGACAATACCTTCCCACGCCGTGCGCAACGCGCTCAATGCGCGGTCTACCACGTTCTCTACCAGAGGGCGCTCGATATCGGTCAGGGCGGGCTGAGAACGCTTTACTACCGTACCGGGGCCTCCCAGCAGGCGGTCTATCATGCTGATAATCACGTCGAACTCGATCTCCAGCAACGCCTGCCCGGAGAGGGGTTGCATGCTGAAGATGTTAATCAGGCTGCTGGTGATAGCACGGATGTATTCGTCGTAAGGGATTTGTTCCACCGAGATCAGATCGATATGCACGGGCGCACGCAGATACGCAGAGAGGGTGGAGGAAAACAACCGCGCGAAGGTCTCGTGCAGCATCTGCATGGTACGTAACTGGTCTTTGGAGAACTTGTCGGGGCGACGAAAGTCGTACACCTCGTAGGCGATGGGCGCGCGCCGGTCGGCTTTCCCGACCCCGGGCATCTGAGGTACTGCGCCTGGCGCGCCCGCAGCAGGCTGCGCCATCTCCTCCGAACCGCTCAGCGAGGCTAGCAAAGCCTCTATCTCTTCTTGCGACAGGATTTCCACCATCTCGCATGTCCGCGAACAGGCTATTGCAACGTGAGCGAGGTGAAGTAGACCTCCTTCACCGCTTCATCGCCCAGCAACTCGTTCAACTTCTCCTTCAGTTCCTTTTTCAGTTTCTCTTTGCCCTCGCTGCTTACCAATTGGCTCATGCTTTTGCTGGACAGCACGGTGATGATGGTATCGCGCACGGGCGCAAGCAGTTTGGGTTCCACTTTACCCCCCTCGCCCCCGCCCAGAGGCTTCTCGAGCCCCAGTGCAAGCGTCACTTTCGCGTAATGCGAACCATCGGCGAGGTTCACCACAAACTCGTCCAGCTCGATGGTATGCTCAGGCAACGATTTCTCTTCTTTTTTCTCGCCTTTGCTCTTGCCAAATATCACCTTGCTGGCGCCAAACGCTACCACCGCGCCGAGCAGGATGCCAACCACCAGGAAGATGATAGTCTTGTTTTTACCGCCACTGGAAGCACCTTCTGCGCCTGCTTTCTTTGCTGCCATCACAACCTCCTCAACAGGAGTAGATAAGGGGATAATGGGCGTTTCCCATCCTGTATTGTCGGCTTAGCGTGAACCGAATCTTAGAGCGTTCTGCGAGGTTTTGAGAATGGCGATGTCCACCCGTCGGTTCTGCGCGCGATTGGATGGTGAGTTGTTTGGCACCAGGGGGCGGGTGTCTGCGTAGCCAACAGCAATCACACGTTGCGAAGCAATACCTCCCTTTTGCACCAGATAACGCAACACCCGTGCTGCGCGCGCCGCCGACAACTCCCAGTTAGAGGGGTACTGGGGCGTACGGATGGGCAGGTTGTCGGTGTGTCCTTCTATCAGCACGGGGTTGGGTACGACACGGAGTACCTGAGCCACCCGGTCCAGCACCTGCCGTGCTGAGGGCTTCAGGTCGGCGCTGCCCAGGTCAAACAGAGTGCCGTCGCTTAACAGAGAGATAACCAGCCCCCGCTCTTCGTACCGGACACGCACCTGCGCTTGCAATCCGGTTTCTTGCAAGAACCGCTGTAGTTGCGACGCCTGTTGTTGCAGAGGGTCCACCAGTTGCCCAGAGCCAACGATTTTGCCTCCGTTGTGTTCGGGCAGAGCCTGAAACTCGCGTCGCATCGACTGCGCCAGCGCGCCGAACTTCTCTTGATTGACCGCCGACATGGCGTAGAGCATAATGAACAGCGCCACGAGCAGGGTAATCATGTCGGCGTAAGTGATAAGCCAGCGGTCTATATTCTCATGCCGCCTTGTGCTCCTGCGTGTCCTGGTCATCGCGTGTGTGCCACCTCAACACGGGTAGGGCACGCTTCTGTCGTTGCGAGAGAAACGCCCGTAAACGTTGTTCCACAATGCGCGGGTTTTCTCCCGACTGAATGGCCAGAATACCTTCCACGATGACCTCGCGCAGGAGTACCTCTTCCGCGTGGCGAGCGCGCAGTTTGCTGGCGATGGGCAGGAAGAGCAGGTTGGCGAACCCCACGCCGTACAGCGTCGCAACGAACGCGGTAGCGATAGCTGGCCCCATCTGGCTGGGGTTCTCGATGCGCGACATCATGTGTATCAACCCCATGACGGTACCTAACACGCCCATAGTGGGCGCGTATCCTCCCATACTGGTAAAAATCTGTTCGCCCTGGCGGTGTCGTTCCTCCAGAAAGGTAATCTCCAGTTGCAGGATGTCGCGCACCAGCTCCGGGTCGGTTCCGTCTATCGCCAGCTGCAGAGCGCGTTTGAGGAAATCGTCGGATACCGCGTTTGCATCCGACTCCAGCGCCAGCAGCCCCTCGCGTCTTGCTTTGTCCGATAGGATGACCAGCCAGCGAATGGTATG
>JANWYZ010000002.1 GCA_025054895.1 bacterium
ATAGCCCACCATTTCAATGGTGGGCTATCAGGGAGGTAATCCCCAATTCACAACTTAACAGAGCACTAGAGGTGACACGACGAGATGCTTCGCTGACGCTCAGCATGACAAGGGGGCGGCTCGGCTGGGGCTATCCCCTCCTGCGTTCCCGCCGGAACTCCCAAGGCGGTACGGGGTTCTTCTCGCGCCACAAGCCGCGCCGTTCGCGGCGAGCCTCTTCCTCCAGCTGCTGCAGCACCGGGTCGTCCGAATAGCGGCGGTACCACCACGCATAACCGTTGCGCACCAGCTCGCGGTTCAGGCTGCGCCCATCGGGCAGGATGACCTCGCCAAGGATGCGTCCGTACTGGTCGGTGCCGCGTATCTGCACTGCGACTGTCTTACCGAAAGCGAGCTCAGCGGTGAATTGCTTCGCCCGCGTGCCGTAAGCCTGGTGGCTTTCGGGGCAATCTACCCCCTGCAGGCGCACACGCACTGCCCGCCCTGCACGCATCACCTCGATTGTATCACCGTCGGAGACGCCTACCACCCGACCGGTGAAGTCGCCCCGCGCAGGCATCCACCGATACCAGAGCGCGGATGCCACCAGAACCAGCACGACGGCGGCTAACGGAACGGTTGTCCGGGATACTCTGCCTCTGCGCATAGCAGTTGATAGTTCGCGATTGGCGCAAGGGCATCCTGCGGAAACATGTTTCTACCTCAGAGACGCGCCTTGACATCACCTCCTGAATAAGCCAAAATGAAATCGTACACTTGCAGATGAGGTTCATCATGCGTATCTACACCAGGACGGGCGATAACGGTACCACAGGCTTGATAGGCGGGCAGAGGGTGAGTAAAGATTCGCCCCGTGTGGAAGCTTACGGGAGCGTGGATGAGCTGAACGCGCATCTGGGGCTGGCTCTCGTGCACCTGCAAGCGCATGAACGTTTCTGCCACATATTACAGCAGGTTCAGAACGACTTGTTCGTTATCGGGTCGGAGCTGGCAACGCCCACGAACAGGAAACCGGTGGTCGCTCCTGTTTCAGAGCAACAGGTGCAGGCTCTGGAGCGGTGCATTGACGAGCTGGAGGCAGGCTTAGAGCCTCTACGCCACTTTATCCTGCCCGGAGGAGCGCCCGCATCAGCCGCTTTGCACGTGGCTCGCGCCGTATGCCGGCGAGCGGAGCGGCGTGTGGTCACGCTGTTCCATATTGAACCCGGGAACTCGTTTATTATCACCTACCTGAACCGCCTGGCAGACCTGCTCTTTGTTATGGCGCGGGCGGTTAACGCGGCAGAGAGCGTTCAGGACGTTATCTGGGACGGTTAAAGCGATGGATGTATCGGTTATCGGCGCAAGCGGCGACTGCGGGCGCGAAATCGCTATCCAGCTGGTAGAGGAGCGGGTGCTCTCCCCTACCGATCGGCTACAGCTCGTGGGCAGAAGAGGCGGCAGGAGCGAGCAGGTGTTGTTTGGCTTGCGCAGCGACCTGTCCGACGCCTACGCAGAGATTGCCCCCGAGCTGGACGTAGCGCTCCACCCCGAAGAGGTAGTCGGCGACATCATCGTCATGGCAGCAGGGCAATCGGTGCCCGTTAGTACCGACAGCGTACCTTCCCGTGACACGCTGGCGCAAACCAACCTTTCGGTATTCCACACTTATGCCTGCGCTATCGAGAAGTACGGTCACGGCAACGAGGTAGTGATTATCGTCACCAATCCAGTGGAGCTGGGTGTAGAGATATTCAGCCGCTATCTGGGCAGGCATCGGGTAATAGGCATCGGCGCGTACTCCGATTCGCTGCGTTTCCGCCGCGAAATCGCCGCCGACGTGGGCGTGCGCCGCCAGATGGTACACGCCTTCGTGGTGGGCGAGCACGGCGAGCAGATGGTCCCTCTCTGGAGCAGCCTGCGTATCTACGGGATGGACATGGAAGAGATGCTGGTGATTAGCGAGCGGTTGCGTCGAAACCGCACCGCGCTGGACTTTCCCCATGAAGTCACACGGGAGAAGCTGCACACCATCGCTTACCTGCAACAAGGGCTGGTTCGCGAGGCGTTCGATCATGTAGACCGTCTTCCGCCCGACCTGCGCGTGGTGCTGAAACCCTATCTCACCCATCTCTCCGGCGCGAAGACCGCAGTGGCAACCGCCAACGTAACCGTAGACCTCGTGCGCACGTTGATGGACGGGCGCGAAATCGTGGTAGCGGGACAGGTGCGGCTAGATGGAGAGTTCTATGGCATCCACACCACCGTCGGTGCGCCGATAGTCGTCGGCAATAGCGGCTGGTCGCAGGTGGTTCCATTACAGTTATGGGAAGATGAAGCGCGGTTGCTGATGCAATCCGCCAGCCAGATTCAGCGCAAGCTGCGGGAGTGGACGAAGCATGGGCAATGAACGCTGGGTATTCGTGATCAAGGTGCAGGACAAGCCGGGCGCTTTGACCGCCATCGCCTCGGTGTTCTCCAGTCGGGGCGTTTCGCTGGACACTACGTTGGGCAGCAGCGCGGTAGGTATCACCGACACGCCGGGCACGATTGTGCTGAGCTTTCGCGCCACCGAGCGCAAGAAGGAGACCCTCTTACGTACGGTGTCGCGCCTGCAGCAGGTACAGCAGGTGCAGGCGTATCCCTATACCTCTCGCGAGCTGCGCAGTATCGCCATCGCCCGCGTCGCGCCCGAAGAGAAGATGGATTTCGCCGCAAAGGGCATACAGACGGAGATTATTTCTGAGAGAGGCGACAGTAAAACGATGCTCATCACCGGTAGCACGCAGGCGGTAGATAAAACAGTGGAGACGCTACGCGAACGCGGCACGTTGCTGGATGCGGTCGGTACGGTTATGGCGGTGTGAGGATGCCTCGTAAGCCGGTGCTCAGTCCCAGCCCCATGCACGCGCCCTGACACTGCCCCAGCTCCTTCATCTGCTTGATTTGCTCCAGCATCTGCTTGACCAGCTCGCCGAGGCGCATCGGGGCGCGTCGGACTATGTGCGCCCGGAGGAGAACATCGAGGCGAAGGTCTCGCGCTTCTATGACCGTATCAGCCTGCCGCTGCTGACCGACCTGCGCCTGCGCATCGAGGGCGTGGAGACCTACGAGGTGTACCCCGCGGAGCTGCCCGACCTGTTCGCGGGCGACCAGATTGTAGTGACGGGTCGCTACAAAGGCAGTGGACGCGGGGCGATGGTGCTGGAGGCGATGTCGCGTCAGCAGCGCGAGCGTATCCGCCACGCAGTGGACTTCCCCGAACGCGCCGAGAGCATGGATTTCATCCCCCGTCTGTGGGCGGTGCGCAAAATCGGATACCTGCTGGACGAGGTGCGCCTGCATCGCAATCAGGAGGTCATCGACGAAATCGTGCGCCTGGCGAAGGAGTACGGGGTGGTCACCGAGTTCACCTCCTTCCTGATAGAGGAGGACATGATTCTGGCGCAGGCGGGTGACCGCAGGATGCTCTCACGTGCTCAGGGTTTGGTGTTTGGCATGGCTCAACCGCCATCGGGTGCAGCGGCTGTGGACACCAGCGTACAGGCGCAAACCCTGCAGAGGCGGGGCTTCGGTGGCGCGGCAGCTCCTCTGCCAGGAATAGTTGCAGGAAGAGGCGGGCAAAGCCAGGAGAGCCTGGGGCTGGCGTACACGCCTTCTGGAGTTTCCGAGCGCGCGCAGCAGGTGGTGCGTAACATCGGCACGCGCACCTTCTACCAGCAGAGCAAACAATGGGTGGATAGCAGATACCAGAAGGGGCAGCGCGTGATTACCGTGCAGGCGTTCAGTGAAGCGCATTTTGCATTGCTACGCAAACGCCCTGACCTGCGGCAGTACCTCTCGCTGGGCGAGGACGTGCTGGTACAGCTGGAGCGCGTGGCGGTACAGATTGCGCCACAGGGAAAATCCAGCCTGAGTGAAGAGGAATGGAGGCTGATTGGAACGCAATCGTAACCAGAGCAGGAGCGCTACAACCGTATGAAGTGGCACGGGCATCTTGCCCGTGCTTTGCATCGCAGACGGGCTAAGCATCTGTGGTGAGGAGCGAGGGTATTCTTGCGCTGTGCACAGGCTTGAGGTATAATTGTTTAGCACAGGAAAGAAACAGCATCCCTTGTGAGAGGGTACGCTTCTGCTTATGCTCAAAGCTACGAAGTACATCTGGGTAGTGGCGTTCCTGCACATTGCTTATGTGGGGTACTGGCATTGCCACCAGTGTGCGGTTCCGTTTGCTCCTGTGCAGTGGACGGCTTCTCAGGCACAAAGCCGTTCCGTATCCATCCACAGTATAGCCTCTCCACAATGTTCACCCTGCGTAACAGACTGTGTATTACCCTTTGTACTGGGGCGGACTGGGGGAGAACAAGGCATTCCGATTGCCCAGGAAGTTCTGGAACAGCCTTATCTCCACATACCCGCGGTAGAAGAACCAGCTGGCTTACGCTCCGGTATTGACCCTCTGACACCTCGTTATGTGCTGCTTGTTCACCGCTCTCACGGTCGCCGAGCACCTCCTTATCTCGCCTATACCGGTTAACAGCCAACGCTGCTGAATTACGATTCTGTGTTACGTGCATCCTGTGCGTCAAACACTGACGACTTGACAGCTTGTGGCTCGCACTGAGGGCAAATCAACCCTTTCCTCAAAGTTCAACAAAGGAGGCGAGATGAGGCTACTGGTTATTGGGAGCATTCTTTTGATGCTCAACATCATTTCAATGGCAGAGGAATTGAGTTTTGAGCAGGCGCTGCAGACGGCGGCGCGTCTCAATCCATCGTTGAGGGCTGCGCGTTGGGAGGTGGCTTCAGCGCAGGGTCTCATGTCGGCAGCTAGACGTCCTGCCCCGCTAGAGGTGTTACTGGCGCCTGCTCTCGCTACTGGCGGAACGGAGGAGGAGCTGATGATGGCTCAACCTCTGGAGATAAACGGGATGCGTACAGCACGCGCTCGCCTGGCTGCCGCTGAACTGTCCCTGTCGCTTGCAGAGGCAGAGATTGCGTTGAATGAGGTACTTGCTGAGGTCGCTGCAGCATACCTCGAAGCGATGTATCGTGATCGCCTGGCTCAGATTGCACGCGAGGCGTTGCACAACGCAGAGCAAGTAGCGTATCTTGTGCGCCAGCAGATAGAGGCAGGTGCGCGCCCCGGCATAGACCTTGTGCAGGCAGAGATCGAGGCAGAGCGTGTGCGACTGCAAAGCAGACAACGAGAAGCCGAAGCCTCCAGCGTACGGGTCAGGCTCAATACGCTGTTAGGCTACCCGCAGGATAGACAGTATACCTTCACGCCGTTACCCGCTTCCCTATTCAGGGAGCAAAGTGCAGTAGAATCTGCCAGGGTACCAGAGGTGGCTCGCGAGCAAGCGCTGCTAAACGTCTATCAACGGCGTGTAGAACAGACACGTCTAGAAGGCATCCCAGACGTAGCGGTACGGCTGCGCGTGGAGAGGTGGGTGGGTAAGCGTACCCGCCCTGGAGTGGCGTTAGCCATCAACTTACCCTTCCTGGACTACAGCGCAAGGCAAGAACGCCTGATGGCACAGAACCGGCAGGTAGCTGCACAGCAGCTGCGATTGCAAGCAACACAGCAAAAACTTGTGGGCGAACAAGAGCGTGCCCGACTGCTGCTGGAGTCCGCTCGCGTCCGCTGGCGAGGCTTTGAGCAACAGATATTGCCCCGTACAGAGCAACTGGCGCGCTCTGCACAGGTGGGCTTAGAGACGGGAGCCCTGAACATTTTGCAAGTGCTGGAGGCGCAGCGCACAGTACGCTCAGCGCGTGAAGAGGCAGTCGAGGCAGAGCTCCAGCTCGCGCTAGCATGGGTAGAGAACCAGCGGATTCATGGCTACTTCGCCCGTACCTACTCCTCGTTCTGGAAGGAGGCTCAACCATGACAACACCCCGTGTTGTTGCAGTAACCACATCACTGGTGCTTCTTACTGCGATGGTAACTGGCGCACTACTGTGGCTACGTGCAAACCGAACACAACACCCGTCCCCAATAGTCACCGCCGAGGAAGCAAACTTTCCGGAGAGGATTACCCTGTCCGCAGAAAGTCTGCGATTGGCTGGACTGAGCATAGAGACAGTGCGTCTGCAGCCCCTGCGCCGGACCTTGCGGCTATTTGGAGAGATCGAGTCTGCTCCCGAAAGCGTGGTTGACCTGAATGCTCCTGTCGCGGGGCGTGTGTTGCAGATTCGCGCTCGGACAGGCGCTGCGGTTCAGGCAGGGCAGGTCCTGGCGATACTCGACAGCCCAGAAGTGCACCGTGCTCAGGCTGCTTACACTCTTGCCACGCGTAAGATGCAGTTCGCCTTCGCCGATCTGCAGCGCCGGCGCAATATGGCGCAATTGGGGACGTTTGATAACCCCCTGTTTGAGGATGCGCGTAGAGATATGGCGCAGGCTCGGGCAGAGTTGCGCTCCGCAGAATCAGAATACCGGGCTGCCCTACAGGCAGTGGAGAGCGAACAATCCAGCGTCCGGAAGGCGCGCGTCGCCTTGCAGCTGTCGCAGACTCGTCTGGAGCGCGCCAAACGGCTCCTCAACGCGCAGATCATTGCCCAGCAAGAATACGATGCCCTGTACGCCGAAACCGAAACAGCAGCTGCAGATTTGCAGGCCGCCGAAGCCCGCCTCGACAGCGCTCACGCAGACCTCTCCTCCGCTGAGGCACGCCTCCAGTCTGCGAGGGAAAGTTTTCAGATTGCTCAAGACAAATTACGGCGCAGCGAGCAGATGCTTCGAGGACAATACCTGAGTAACAGAGAAGTTGCAGACGCCGAAGCGCACTACCAACAAGCCCGGCTGGAGAGGGAAGCCGCAGAGGTGGAACTACGCCTTCTCCAGAGCAAACCTGGTGCAGGAAGCTTGCTACGAATCGTCGCTCCGTTCGACGGAAGAGTTGTCGAACTGCGGGCGACGGTTGGGGAGACAGTGACTCCAGAGAAACCCATACTCCGCGTTATTAATACCAGCACACTATGGGCAGTGTTTGATCTGTATCCTGAAAACCTTTCCCTGGTGCGAACAGGACAGCGAGTACGTTTCCAAACAGACGCCTCGCCCCACACAGAGTACGAGGCGGTAATAGAGACCATCATGCCTCAGCTGACCCACGACGTGCGCGTGGTGAAGGCGCGCGCCCGGATACTGAACTACAGGGGGACGCTAAAACCTGGGCAGTTTATCGAGGGCAAGATGACAGTAACCGCAGGTAAGAACGATTTGCTGCTCGTGCCTTCCGAGGCGGTGCAAAGGATCGAGGGCAAGACCTGTGTGTTTGTCCAAACAACCACCCCCGGTGAGTTTCAAGTGCGCCCAGTGCAGGTAGCCAGGCAGGTGGACAACCTGTCGGAAATTCGCGGTGGACTACGTCCCGGAGAGCGCATCGTGGTGCGTAATGCGTTCCTGCTGAAAGGCATGCTTGCTGGCGGAGGTGATCACTAATGCTGGAATCTCTTGTCCGTTTCTCCATCCAGAATCGCATCATTGTCTTGATGTTAGCGTTGTTTGCGATAGGTGGGGCGATATACCAGGCAACACAGCTGCCTGTCGACGCCGTTCCCGACATCACCAACAAGCAGGTGGTAATCAACGTGATGGCGCCAGGTCTAAGCGCACAAGAGGTAGAACGGCAAATCACCTTTCCTGTGGAGCTGGGGCTAGCTGGGTTGCCTTACCTGCGGGAAACACGCTCGGTATCCTTATCAGGGCTGTCGCAGGTGACTGTGGTCTTCGATGACCGGGTGGATATTTACTTCGCAAGGCAGCTGGTCAACGAGCGGCTACAACAGATACAGAGCTCTCTCCCCCCTGGGATGCGAGCGGAACTGGGACCTGTTAGCACTGGGCTAGGCGAACTCGCGCATATCGAGATACGCCATCCAGCTCTCAGCCTGATGGAGAAATCTACTCTGGCAGACTGGGTGGTGCGCCCACAGTTACTAACGGTACCCGGATTAGCAGAGGTAACTCGCTGGGGGGGTGAAACGCTGCAGTTTCAGGTCGAGGTAGACCCGCGCAAGTTGCAATCGTATGGGCTCACCTTGCGCGATGTGTTGGAGGCCGTGGAATCCAACAACCAGAACGCTGGCGGCGCATACATCACACGAGGCGGACAGCAAGCGGTCGTTCGTGGTGTCGGACAAATTAGTGGTTTGGACGACCTGAAACAAGTTGTCATAACCGCTTACAAAGGTGCACCTATCACTCTGTCGCAGATAGCCAACATCACCGAGGCTCCTGCAGTACGCTACGGTGCGTTCACCCAGCAGGGCGAAGGAGAACAGGTGTACGTGCTGAGCCTGATGCTGCTCGGCGAGAACGGGCGTGTGGTGGTACAGCGCGTTAAGGACAAATTGCTCGGTATCGAGAAATCGCTGCCCGCAGGAACCAAGCTCATTGCACATTTAGACCGGTCGAAGCTAGTAAACGGCACACTGTGGACGGTTTTGCGCAACTTGACGGAAGGAGCGCTACTCGTCATTGTACTGCTATTCCTCTTTCTACTTCAGGCGCGGGCTGGGCTTATCGTCAGCAGCATGATACCGCTATCCATGATGGTTGCCATATTGGGGATGCGCGCTTTCGGCGTATCAGCCAACCTGATGAGCCTCGGCGCAATTGACTTTGGACTTATTGTAGACGGGGCGGTCATCATCGTGGAGAACACCGTGCGTCGGTTGTCACACGCACATCGCGCTGCTGGTAATTTGACACGCGAGCAGGTAGAACACCTGATTCACCAGAGTACGGTGGAAGTGCTTCGCCCTGCCTTGTTCGGGGTGTTCATCATCATGGCGGCATATCTGCCCGTCCTCACGCTGTCTGGCATAGAGGGCAAAATGTTCCGCCCGATGGCACTTACAGTCATCTTCGCGCTCGCTGGAGCGATGTTGCTTGCCGTGACGGTAATACCTGCTCTGTGTAGCCAGTTCTTGAAACCCCAAGAAGAACGTCACAATCCTGTGCTCGATCGCCTGGCAAGCTTTTACGTGCGCGCGCTGTGCTGGCACATCCGTCAGAGAGCCTTTACGTTGGGCGTAGCTATCGTATTCGTCATCATCTGTTTCGGATTGTTTCGGCATCTCGGCAGTGTATTCGTGCCAGAACTGGACGAAGGGAACGTTGCCATTACAGCGGCTTTTCCGCCAGATACCTCTCTGGAGGAGATGGTACGGCTCATCAGCCGCCTCGAGCAGCACCTGAAGAGGCAATTCCCCAACGAAATTGAGACCATTTTCACCCGTATTGGACGTCCTGAGGCTGCCACCGACCCGATGCTGGTCAGTCAGGCAGATATCATGGTGGAGCTGAAGCCGCGTCCGAAGTGGACACAGGCGCGCACCAAGCCAGAGCTGATAGAGCAAATGGCTCAAGAGGTCAGCAAGATGCCGGGCATATCTCCAACCTTCACACAACCCATCAAAATGCGGATGGATGAAATGTTGGAAGGGGTCGGCGTACGAGCAGACCTGGCAGTGAAGATTTTTGGAACCGACCTGAACGAATTGGAGCGTATCGGTCGGCAGGTGGAAGAAGAGATACGCAAAGTACCTGGCACAGCGGACGTGGCACTGGAGGTGACCGAGGGACTGCCTCAGCTGCAGATAACCCTGCAGCGAGAACGCCTGGCGCGCTATGGCATCCATGCACAAGACGTGATGGACATCGTGGAAACAGCTTTGGCAGGCAAAGTCGGCACCACAATTGTCACTGGGGCACGGCAGGTGGATGTTGTGGTGCGTTTGCAGGAAGCGTATCGTCAGACGCCTGACATGATTGCGCAGATACTGGTGCCTACGCCAGATGGTGGTCGGGTTCCTCTCAGCCAGATTGCAGACGTAAGCATTGTGGAAAGCCCTGTGCGCATCACCCGTGAGAACGGGTACAGGCGGGTAGTAGTGCAGGCGAACGCACGTGGACGCGACCTGGGCACAATGACCGAAGAGGTGCAACAACGGCTGCAGCGCCTCCGGCTGCCTGTCGGCTACTGGATAGAGTATGGTGGAGCCTACGAGCATCTGGTGACCGGGCGAACGCGGCTGAGCATCGTAGTGCCTGCAACCTTTGCAACTATCTTTTTGCTGTTGGTGCTGGCGCTGGGTAACATTCGCTACCCGCTAATGGTGTTTACCGCCATACCATTTGCGCTTACCGGAGGCATCCTGTCGTTGTGGCTACGGGGAATGCCTTTTTCCATGTCGGCTGGGGTCGGCTTTATCGCTCTTGGGGGCATCGCGGTTTTGAACGGACTGGTGATGATAGACGCCATCCACCGCAACAGGAAAGAGGGCATGGCTTGTCTGGACGCCGTTATCGAGGGAGCACGTGCACGGATGCGTCCCGTGCTGATGACCGCAAGCGTAGCGAGTTTCGGATTCTTGCCGATGGCGCTCTCTCAGGGTATGGGCGCAGAAGTGCAACGCCCCTTGGCGACCGTGGTCATTGGCGGGGTGATTACCAGCACCCTGCTCACACTCGTTGTGCTGCCAACGCTGTACGCCTGGATAGAACAGTGGATGGAAGCGCGGGAAGCGCGAGCGATACCCACAGGTGCTGTCGCGTCGGAGCGAATACTGTCTTGACGGCTCACCATATAGTGTGGCACAATCTAGCTTGCAAAAACAATCTCTCAGGAGGAGTTGCGCACCGATGATTTCCAGCCAAAAGCAGTACGCGCTCACGCCCGAGCAGGTACAGTTTTACCACGAAAACGGCTATCTGTTGTTGAAATCCGTCTTCTCCCGTGAAGAAGCGCACTACCTGCGTGAAGAGGCGCATGCACTGGTTGCTCGCCTGGCGCGGGTATACTCCGAAAATGGCATTAACGCCACCTGGGGCAGCGCGAAGGAGGTTACGCAACTACCCACGCAACTGTTGCACTGTCACAACGCCCAGTACCACAGCGCTGCCTTCGCTCGCCTGATGCTGGATCCGCGCCTGACCGACCGCATCGCCGACCTCATCGGCGCAAACATTCAGCTGCACCACACGAAGCTATTCATTAAGCCTCCCGAGAAGGGTTCGCCATTCCCCATGCACCAGGACTATCCCTACTTTCCGCATGAGAAGCATACCATGCTGGCGGCGATTGTGCATTTTGACGACGCCCCCGTCGAGAAGGGATGCGTGTGCGTGGTGCCGGGCAGCCACAAACTGGGACCGCTGCAGCATAACCCCGAAGGAGGTTGGCACCTGCCTGTGGAACAGTATCCCATCGAGCGAGCGACGCCAATACCCGCCGAGGCAGGCGACGTGGTGGTCTTCAGTTACCTGACCATTCACGGTTCGGGGGTGAACACCAGCCATGAGGCGCGCACCACGCTGTTAATTCAAATGCGCGACCCGACCGACCACCCGACCGAGCTAGTACACCTGTCGCGCGGGCAAGGCATTATGCTGCGCGGCTTTGACCCCGAAGCAGATGCAGGCGTAAGCACCGATTCGGTGTCGCGCTATATCCGTCAGCGTCAAGCGGAGGCAGTAATCCGATAATCTGCTTTGTTGTGATGAACCCTCCACCTTCTGTCGGAGGCAGTGTGGGGGACGGCTTTAGCAAATGCAGTCTGCTGTGGCGCGCCCATCTTGCGCGTGAATTGAGGGCAAGACATCTGTACTACGTTAAAGCAGGTTGGACAAATGGCTACAAACGATAGAGAAGGAGGTCTCCCGAGATGAAACGAAACGGCTTTACGCTCATCGAATTGCTGGTGGTTATCGCGATTATCGCGATACTGGCGGCGATTCTGTTCCCTGTGTTCGCACAGGCGCGTACGAAGGCGCGTCAGGCGGCTGATATCAGCAACATGAAACAGCAAGGCCTGGCGCTGCTGATGTATTCGCAGGACTATGACGAGAAGCTACTGGGCTTCGGGTTACCGTACGAGGGCGACCCACGCTGCTCGCCCGGTCCGTGGGTGTACTGGCCCGCGTTGCTACAGCCGTATGTGAAGAATACTCGTGTTTTCCTTTCACCCCAGCTGGAAGCAGCGTACGATGCCAACCAGTCCTGGGTCTGCAAGGGGCTGAACATTAACCTCAGCCCGGACGGCAACACGCTGTACTTCTCGTATATGCTGAATGGGGTGGAGGTGTGGAACTTTACACGCTGGAAAGATAACAACCCGGGCGAACACTGGGGCATTGTGTGGTGGCGGTATCCCAGTCAGGCTGTGCTGCAAGAGCCAGCAGGAACCATCTACGTGGTGAATGGACATTGTCCAGACTCGTGGCAAGATGGGCATCTTGACTACCCGCTGTTCCGGGGGTGGAACACCTGGACCTGCACCGGTACTGACTGGAGCTCGCGTGACCCTAACCGGCAGGGCTTCTTCAACAGTATGCAGAACATCATCTGGACGGACGGGCACGTTTCCACTCGCAAGTGGGGGCAAACCTTCCCGCATGAGTGGACGGTGCAGGCTGACCGTGAGGTAGACCCTGTGTTGAATCCGTAGCCGAGAACGCGCCCTCCGGCTCCAGCCGGAGGGCGTGCTGGATGGAGGTTCTCTCATGAAACGCGAAGTGCCGCCCATTGTGGCGATAGCAGTGATAGTGGTCGCAGTAGCGATTGCCGCTTTCTTCTACGCGCGTCACTGGTTCTCGGGTCCACAACGCATTTCGGGCACGCCGCCGCCCGGAGTGAACCTGGCTCCACCTGCGCCGGGACAATCGCAATCGCCGATGGCACCACCGCCTTCCCCGGGGTACGGAAGGTAGCGGCTCGTTGACTGGAGACCGTACGTTTTTCACGCAGGGGGGAGATATCAATATTCAGGAGGCAGAGGGCGATAATAGACGTAGCGCGAGCGGCGCAACCTTCTCAAAATCCTGTTTCTGCCCATTACCAAAACGGTTACTGCCCCAGCCACAAACCCTCCTGCGTGCGCCATCGTGGCCACGCCCGGTTGAAACTGAAACTGCATCAGAAACCACAGCCCCAGCAGGATGAATGCGGGTACTGCCACCACGTCAATAATGAAGAAAAAGATGACCA
The DNA here is from genome assembly GCA_025054895.1 of bacterium. Taxonomy (GTDB): domain Bacteria; phylum Armatimonadota; class HRBIN16; order HRBIN16; family HRBIN16; genus HRBIN16. The sequence continues at coordinate 12,981 of JANWYZ010000002.1, forward strand.
GCACCCGTATCCGCGCGGCAGGGAAAAGCACAAAGTAGGCTCCTAATGCCCCTGCGATAGCGCCACTGGCTCCCACGGTAGGAATCTGAGAATTCACGTTGAGTATCACGTGTGACAGGGCTGCTGCGACGCCCCACAGCAGATACCATACCAGAAATTGAAAATGCCCCAGAGCATCTTCCACGTTGTTGCCGAAAATCCAGAGGTATAGCATGTTGCCGCCCAGATGCAAAATACCAGCGTGCAGGAACATTGAGGTAAAGATGGTCAGCCAGTGGGGCGTAATCGGCGGTACCTGATACTCGCACTGTCCGGAGATGGTACAGGGAATCATCGCGTACTCAATAAGAGCCTCCGGCGCACCGAAGCCGATCAACTTGTCATACAGAAAAACGAGTACGTTGACGACAATCAGAGCGACGGTGACAATCGGGAAAGAACGAGTCGGATTTTCATCACCAAGCGGTATCACAGCCGCAGCCCTTTCATCGTACGCCTGTTAGATACAGTATACCTCAATTCTTGCCAAATGCGGAATTCATATCGCAAATGAACCTTTTACCCTGCTGATGCGTCTATAAATTTGAAACGTTTAAGCATTACTGTTCCTGTAATAGCAAGAGGGACCACGAGCAGCATCAAAAATGAAGCCATTGGGCGTGCGTGGGCACGCCCCTTTTTTTAGCTCCATTTTACACCGTCGGAGGCTCGACGCACTATCCAGCTCCAGATTGCCCAGCTTAGCGCAGCGCCGACTGAACTCCACACCAGGAATCTCCACATCGTTTGCCAGAAACCGCCGCGCTGTTGCTGTTGAATCTGGCTCTCAGCTTGCTGAAGCACCTGCTTCGCCTGTTCATCGGACACTTTCTGTGTTGCCTGCAACAGCGGTGTGCTGTCCGCGCCGGCTTGTTGTTCGACTGGAGGCGTGCGTTTGGGAACCGATATCACCGGCGGAGGCGGCAGCTGCGGAGCCTGTTCCAACTGTTGCAGACGGGTGGCATCGTCGAACTCGCGGCTGAGCCCAGCGGCTTCTTGCGCCCCGCGAGGGTCAAAGCCGACTGCCAGCGTCGGACCGGTGATAACGCACGTGCAGAAACAGAGAACGAGCATGTGTACTACTCTCATTGTCCCGTACCTCCTGAGAGCACCTGCCACAGCTTGGGTATCATCTTCGGCGCACGAGGCAGGTTGATGTCGATGAGGGGCGGACTGCCCGGGCCCTTATCGCGAATGCGGTTGTCGTAATTCATGCGCAGGGGCAAGCTATACAGCACCATCGCCTCATCTTTGCAGATGATGGAGCCGTTGATGGTGCAGCCGCCGCCGCCTGTCGCGATGTTGCCGCCGCCCACGAAGTTGGTGTACATGATAGCGTCGATCTGGTTGATGTTTTCTGAAATACTGGCAATATAGTCGTCGCTATAGAGCGATTGATACCTCTTCCTGCCGTAGCTATCTGTTTGAGTGGCATCGTACGCCGGTATCAGGTTGCCGTACTCATCGTAGCGCGGCTTGGTGAAGGGAGGTCTCATATAGTACAGGGGATAGTAGCCGAAGTTCTTCACGTTGCCCATGATGACGCTTCCCCGCGCGGCTAAACCGAGGATATCTCTCTTCTCGTTTTGCCGCTCGATAGCCGCGGGGTCGGTGCCTCGGAAATCAGGCGGGTTTTTGTAGCGCACACTGCCTACAATGTGCACGTTGCGTCCGGCGTAAAGCGTGCCCTGCCCCTGCACGAAGCCCTTGATGACCACGTCGCCGGTGAAAGTGACGGGACCGTGGATTCGGATAGGACGGTCGCTCGTGCCAATGAGCACCGCGGAGCCATTCACCACGCCGTTGGTGGAGATACGCTGGTACTGATTGAGCGAGTTGTTCCACACCTCCACGTACGCCCCCTGCCCGTAGTCGGGGTTAGGAGTACCGTCGGCGAAGGTCTGTTTCTGGTCGACATAGCTCTGCGACAGGTTAATATAGCGGTTGATGTCGTCCAGGTCGGGCATGGGCAGTTCTTGCGTCGGCGTGGGGTCTAGCACAGTCCCACCGTAGGTCTTGGTGCCGCGTGCGTCCGCTACCACTGCGCCTGCTACCCTGCCGTTGACGATACTGCCGGTCTGGTCGTATATCAGGTCACGCCACTGTTCGTAGGTCGCGGAGCCTTTCGCACCGTGGCGAGTGGCATCGTAAGCCTGACGTGCGCGCGGATTGTTCTGACTGTTGTAGAAGCTGTTCGTCCACTGGGTAGGGGTGATATTGACAATACCCGCCGCCGGCGGTACCAACTTGTTGTTCGCCGAAGCGTACACGCTACCGTTGATGGTGGGAGCGCCGCCGCTGAAGTCGAAGTTGCCGTTGGCGCGCATGTCGCCGTTGACGATGAGGTCGTTTGCTCCAAACCCGTACATCCAACCGTAGTTGTTGGCGAAGTAAGCATAATCAAACACCCCAGAACGGTCAAGGGTGAACTCCATTGTCTGCTCGAGTACCGTACGCGGCTCGCCATTATCCAGCTGCCCATCGTTGTCGCGGTCTATCCAGCCTACCGAACGGAAGGTCAGTTCGCGACTGAAGTTGCTGTTGATGCGCTGCCCGACAATGCCGCAGGAGTAACGCAAGCCGCCTCCCAAATCCCCTCCCACTGTAGCCATTGGGTTATTAGGAGATGCACTTTGCCAGGGCACGAAACTGTCGAACTTTTGCTCTACCTTGAACTGTTTCCATACCTGCATCTTTTTGTATTCCAGTCCCGCTTCAGCAGCGTACAGGGAACGCACCGCCTGTTCTTCTCGCACTACATGACGTGAGCCGCTGGTGCTCAGGCTAAGTAGCGCAGTGCCCAGACCGAAGGACATAAACAACACCAGCAGCGAAGTGACCAGAGCGGTCGCTCGCTGCGATCTCTTGCTATACAACCTTTTGCTCATCTCGCGCACCTCCTTTGCTATCGGTTGCGCAGCACCACCAGCTCCTGCATCCTCAAGTAACGCACGCCAGCAGGCGTTTGCCTCTGCACGCAGAGCCGTACGGTCACGGTGCGTCCATTCGCGCCCAGCTGGAAAAGAGGGTAGGTGGTGCCTGTTGCCGGGTCGATGTTCATGACCCCATTGAGCAGGTGAACTGTATCGGTCGGACCTTCTGCTGGATGCCATACTAGCGTCTGACCGGATAGCCCGACAACCCCGTCTGCTCCGTTTGGTAGCACATAGGTTACCTGCGTTTGTGAGGTGTTCACACTAACCGAGCGTGCACGGCGCAGCTCACTGGTGATGCGACGCATCGCTAACGTGGCGTCCATTGTCACCTGAACGTCGGCAGAGTTGCGCTGCCATGCTCGGGTAGATGTGCTGAGCATTGGCATCAGCGCCATCAGCAAGATGAGCATGATGCCACTGGCAACGAGCAATTCAACCAGAGTGACTGCACGACAAGCGTTGGTGTTCCTTCGCATACTCGTAACCCTCCTTCTTCACACCTCTGTACGGGCAAATTACAAATTGGTCACCAGCGTGCGCAGCTCTATCTGGCGTGTTTGCCCGTTGATGTCTCGCCAGCTTACTCGCACCGTCACCCGCCTGACATCCCACGCTACGTCTTCCACCACAATCTGTCCCTGTCCGTTTGGAAGCATGCGTGCAGGGCTTTCGCGGCTCGAGTCGTCGGTGTTGGTGAAGGAGAACGGCGATGTATTCGGACTGGCGTCAATCAATCCGTAGGCGCGTAAGCCGTCGTAGGTCAAGTTGCTATAGCCGGCGAGCTTCACCGCCTCCATGCGCCGCTGAGCCAGCGCCATCGCCATCGCTCGCCATTTTGCTCCGCCGCTTAATCGCTGGCTTACTGGAAACAGCGCGCCGAAGATTACCGCCACCACGCCCAGCAGGAAGATGGACAGTACAATCTCTGCCAGTGTAAAACCTCGTGCTCGCCGTTTCATGGCTAACCTCCTCACCAGAGTTTGTGCCCTGCCGTCTCCGCCAGCGAGCAGGTGGGCGCGGTACTCACATTGTTCAGCGTATAGACGCCCCCTGCGGGGCACGCGGTGGTTGGATAGGTCGCTGGGTTGCCCTTGATATAGGCGCTCGGTCCCACGATGTCACTCCACTGGGGAGTATCGTCTGGCTCCCTATTGTGGTCCATCGCCCATTGCTGCTTGGCGATTTCGATGCGTAACAGGTTGCCGATGCACGCCTTGCGTCGGCTCTTCTCGCGCGCCTGCACAAAATTGGGCAAGGCGATAAAGATAAGGAGTCCGATGATGAACACGACGACCATAATCTCTACCAGTGTGAAGCCCCGACGGCGTGGTTGGCGCATGGCAGGTCACCTCCGTTCTGGTCACGCCCTCCGTTCCTTCCTCTCCTTGCAGGAGAGGGGTTGGGGGTGAGGTCAAAACAAAGCCGATGGGACGTGCAGGGTGGTATGAACCCATCGGCTTTCCACAAATGTGATACTGCCTGAGAGGCGTACTACAGACTGTGTTGACCACCAATGCTACAGGTGGGATTGGTGCCGACGTTGCCCACCGTGTAGGTGCCTCCGGAGGGGCAGGCAGGCGTTGACTTGATGTAAGCCGGAACCAGGTTGCTCATCGCGCAAGCGTCGCCGTCAGCCTTGTTGTTGTCCATTGCCCACTGCTCTTTGGCGGCGTCAATCTGCTTCAGGTTCGCCACGCACGACTTGGCGCGGCTGCTTTCACGCGCCCGCACGAAGTTCGGCACCGCGATAGCAAGCAAGATGCCGATGATGAGCACGACGATCATAATCTCCACGAGGGTGAAGCCCCGTTCGGCGCGTGCTTTTCGGATCAGGTTCATCATACTGGAAAACACCTCCTGAAAGGGATTTCATAGAGGTTTTTCCATCTGCGTCGGGTGGATTTCACATGAAAAGTGCGGGTTTTTACGCGGGACGCTTGTCCGGCTGGAGAGCGGGATCACGCCACCGCGCTAACACGCACTGACTCGCCTGCGCTTGCGCTACGCCAGACGGCTTCTGCTATCTGCAGGTCTCGCACTCCATCCCACAGGGTACTGCGTGGCGTCTCCAGTCCTATGCAGCTGCGTGCAAAGTTGCGCAGCTCGCCTGCATAGCCGAAACAACCAGCGGCATGTACTCGAAGGATTTCCGTCCAGTCAGGCTGCCATTCGACCCACTGGTTCCTGCCCCCCGCGTGCGGCTCGGCAATGGGTTCCCCACGTGGGCGGTAACGCAGGCGGAGCATATCCTCCACCTCTAACCAGCAGTCTACACCAGTGATCGCCAGCCTCTCGTGAATCTTCCATGAGGGCGATTCCAGCGCATTCAGGTTCAGGATGCCCAGTGCGCCGCTTGTGAAGCGCAGATTGATGGCGTAGCCGAAGCGGTTCTCGCTGACCACGTGCAGGCGGGCATACACCTCGTCCACTTCACCGCCGAAGTACCGAGCGAGATTGAACAGATGTACCGCTTGCCCAACCAGAAATGCCTGCGGCGCGCTGGAGATGCCCCATATCGCCGGATAGGGACCGTTGGAGAAGCGGATCTCTACCACCGTCACCTGTCCGAACTCCTCTTGCGTTTGAGTAATCTGCTTTGCCAGCTCGTAGCCGACAGCAAAACGCTTCATGTAGGCAACCGCCCCCCATAACCCTCTCTGGTCGGCGTGTTCCGCCAGGTCCTGCGCCAGCGCGGCGGAGAGCGCGGATGGCTTCTCCACGAAGATAGGCAACCCTGCATCCAGACATTGTTTGCCCACGTCGTAGTGCATCTGCGGGGGACCCACAATCACGACGCCGTGCAGTTCCTCTTCCGCCAACAGGACGGCAACATCGGTGTACCAGCGCGATGCGCCAAACCAGCGTGCGTTGCGCTGCGCCAGTTCCTCGCGCAAGTCGCACACTGCTACCAAATCGATTTCGGGGATGAAGGGTACCGCAGGAAACAGCGAGTGGGTGGCATGTCCACCACAACCCACAAAAGCAAGACGCGCTTTCTTGACCTCTAACATCGCTTCTTCTCCTTTTTTGTACCAGGTACTGTGGAATGTTTCGTGGATTGCCAGCAGGAATCCGCCCGCCTGAAGCGCAGCTGGGGTAAAATACAAGCAACAGGCATCGGCTGCACAACGTGGCATGGTGTCGTCCTGTTGACGCAAAGGAGCAAGACAGGATAACATGGAGGGCAGAAAATGCTGTTTGACGCCATCAAGTTTGCGGTGGAGCGACATGGTCAACAGGTGCGTAAAGGTACCAGAGTTCCTTACGTACTGCACCCGCTCAACGTTGGCTATTTGCTGCTGCAACATGGATGCTCCGAGCCAGTAGCTGCCGCGGGCTTTCTGCACGATACACTGGAAGATACCGCGACAACGGTGGAAGACCTGCGCGAGCGGTTCGGCGAGCGTGTAGCGTGGTTGGTGCAGCAGGTCACGGAACCTGACAGGTCGGAGCCTTGGGAGGCACGCAAGCGGCATACTGTGGAGCGCCTCCAGCGCGTGGAAGACAGGGAGGTCTTGCTGGTTGCCTGTGCAGACAAACTGGATAACCTGCAGATGATGCGCGAGGGGATACGGGTATACGGCGTGGAGTTCTGGGAGCGGTTCAGGGCGCCGATGCCTGCCCAGAAGTGGTATTACACCACACTGGCGGAGGTTTTCCAGCAGCGTCTCACGGAGGAGCCGGGCGCTATACTTGCGGCGCAGACAGCGGAGGTGGCTCGTCAGGTTTTCGGAGAGTAACCCGTTCGAAGCACGGCTGCTCCTTGTCAACTCGTAAGTAGTACGCCTCTATCTTGAGACATGGATGTTCTTCTCGCAGCAAGCAAGTAGCTGCTTGCAGGTCTGCCTTTTGCTTTTGCTCGATACGCTCTGGAGAGAGACAACGTTGTTCGTAGAAACCGCAGTGCTGGTGCGCAATCAGGATGACGCGCTGTATCCCATGCGCTTTTACCAGGAAAGAGATGTGCCTGCGTGCTATCTCGAACTGGCAGAGGTCGAGCGCGTCGAGACACAGCCACGCCGCTCCTCCCGGCACGGTAAAACGGTCGTACCATGCTTCACCAAGTGCCTGCTGAATGAACTGCTCGCAGGCAGGAGCAAATCGTCCATCGGAACAGTAGATAGCAAGGGTATGTGCAAACTCGGCTCGGCTTCTGGACTCCATAGGAAAAGCTCCTTCAGTCACGAATTATACTCAGTAGATAAATATTAGCCAAGGAGTTGATTATGACCTCTCGTGAGCGAGTGCTTGCCGCTATCGAGTTTGGCGGTCCCGACCGCGTGCCATTCCAGCATGCGGTATTTCCCGGCGCGTTCTGGCTTCATGGACAGAAGCTGGTGGACTTCTTAAACGCGCGTCCCGACGACTTCGGTGCGCGAGGCTTTTCTATCCCGCCGGAACCGCAAGGTGAAGGTGATATCGAGGAATATGTGGACGAATGGGGCAGCCGATGGTTGCGACGGAAGGGTTACAGCGCGGGCGAGGTCAAAGAGGCGCCGCTAAGAAGCTGGGACCAGCTGCGCGATTACCGGTTTCCGCCTGTTCCTGACGATGGTGCATTCGAGGAGATAGCCCGGCGTCTACAATCGCCTGAGTGCGACTGGTTTCGTGCGCCTGGCGGATTTATCCTGTTTGAGCGAATGCAGTGGTTGCGCACCAGCGAACAGCTGTTTATCGACCTTGCAGAAGAATCTGACGCCCTGCACGAACTGGCTGACCGCATCGTGCACTGGAACCTGCAACACATCCACAAGTGGTTGAAGGCAGGAGCGGATGGCATCTTCTTCGCCGACGACTGGGGGGCGCAGGACAGGCTATTGATCAGCCCCCGACAGTGGAGGTCGTTCTTCAAGCCGCGTTATGCCCGCATGTTCGAGCCGATTAAAGATGCGGGTAAGAAGGTATTCTTCCATACCGACGGCTGGACGGTAGATATCTGGGACGACCTGATGGAAATAGGCGTAGATGTGCTGAACCCACAGCATCCGTTGATGCCGCGCCAGTTGCTGGAGGAGAAGCTCGCAGGCAAGGTGTGCGTTCGCTCCGATCTGGACCGCCAGTATATTATCCCCTTCGGCACACCGGAACAAGTACGCCAGCATGTGCAGGATACAGTAGAGCTTTTCGGTAAGTTCAATGGTGGGCTGATTCTGCACGGGGAAATCGGTCCCGAGGTGCCTTGGGAGAACATCGTGGCGATGTACGAGGCGTTCGAGGAGTTTGGGAAGTATCACAGGTGAGAAGATGCAACCGGTTCTGTGGGTTCTGGCGTTCGTGTGCACCTATCCAGCTGTGGCTTACGCGCTGACCGCTGTGTATACGCTAACTATCAAGCACGGTAGGGGAGCGCTGGCAGCGTCGCTGGGGCTATTGTTTCTGCTGGGCGCGGTACTGGGCTGGGGTCTTTCCCGTCTAAGCCATCCGCCTGCCAGCTGGCTTCTGTGGGACGTGATAGTCGGTTTGCCCTCGTGGTGGATAGTGCGCCAGCGCATTCAACGGGCGCGCAGGGCAGGGGAGGGGCAGATCGCTCGCGCGTTTGGACAGGCGTTACGCCAATCCGTGCTGCATACGGTGCTGCTCAGCGGTACTGTTCTCTTCTGCGTGCCTTTTGCGTGGCTGGTAGTCACCTCACTCAAAGAAGATGAGGATATGAGCAAGTTCCCGCCTGTGTGGATTCCTCGCCAGCAGGTGAAGGTGACGATTCACGGCAGAGAGTGCGGCGTAAGCCTGTTCAAACAAAATGGGCGCACATTCAAGGTGGCTACACTGGAGGAGCTGGAGACAGGCGAGCACCGTGTGCAGGTGCTGGAACCACCTGATCGGCAAGGCGAAGTGTTTCTGGTACCCGGCTCCCAACTGCAGAAGGTGCGTGTGTTTGCGCCCAAGTGGCAGAACTACTCCGACGCCCTGCGCTTCCTGCCTCCGGAGACCAACTACGGACTGGTGTTCCTGTGGAACACGCTGTTGCTGTCTATCCTTAGCATCATCGGCACCGTGCTGAGCAGCTCGCTGGTGGCCTTTGCCTTCAGCCGGCTGCGCTGGCCCGGCAGAGACATCTGGTTTGTAGTGCTACTGGCGACGATGATGGTGCCCGGCGCGGTGACTATGTTACCCGTGTTCGTCATTTTCCGCTCGCTGGGGTGGGTGGACACGCTGCGCCCGCTATGGGTGCCCGCTTTTTTCGGCAGTGCGTTCAACATCTTTCTGCTCAGGCAGTTCTTCATGACTATCCCAATGGACCTGGAGGATGCTGCCAAAATTGACGGCTGCAGTTACTTCGGCATCTACTGGCGCATCATGCTGCCATTGATCAAACCCGCGCTGGCAGCGGTGACAATCTGGACGTTTATGGGCGCATGGAACAACTTCATGGGTCCGCTCATCTATATCTCCAGCCCGGAGAAGATGCCTCTGGCATACGCCCTGCAACTGTTCCAGTCACAACATGGCGGCGAGCCGGGTATGTTGATGGCGGCGGCAACGATGGTCATGCTGCCCGTGCTGGTGTTGTTCTTCTTTACGCAACGCTACTTCATCGAAGGTGTTACTCTGACCGGGATAAAGGGATAGGAGCGCACCGAGAGCTATCAGTGTTGAAGTTCTCCTGGCAACTGTTGGCTATGCTCGGAATGATTGCTGAGCGGAACCACCTGACAGACCGGTTGCCCAAGGCAGGTGAAAGCAGTTGCGCCTGAGCGACGACCTGGTACATGAAGAGATTTACCGCTTGTTGGTACGCGAGTCGGGGCAAGCGACCTGCTTTTCGTTCGTGGTGTTGGGTGCGCTAGTAGCAGGCGCGGCTCTGGGAGGGGCGATCGCTACCGTGTCGCCCGGGGTGGCAGACCCGCAGGCGATGGTGCTGACGATGATGGTGGTAGCAGGTATCGTCGCCTATGCCTACAGACTGGTACGCTCGCGTGCGCCCCTTTCCCCTGATGATGTTCGTCGCCTTCTACCTCTGCTACGTCTGGATGAGGGGGAGCAGGCGTATATGGACGTTCTGCTGGCTTTAGGTGAGCATCCTTCCCTGGTGGAGGAAACGGCGGAGCAGATTGCACGCGAGCTCAAAGATTTGCTGGACGCCTACTATGATTTGCAGAACCACCTGGACGGTTTGCGTGAGGCGATGGGTACCGCCAGCGAGGAGGAGTACGAGAGTCTGCGCAAACGCCTGGAGCAAACAGAGGACGTCGAAGCCCGCGCTGCGCTGGAAGAAAGCCTGCAACTGCTGGCACAGCGCTTGAAGAACCGACAGGCTCTATCCACTTACGTCCAGCGCATGGAGGCGCATCTGGAGCTCATTCTGCAAACACTCAAGAGCCTGCGCGAGTCGCTTGCCCGCCTGAAGCTCGCGCCTGAGGGGACAGGGACACTGGATGTGGAACAGCTGCGCCGCCGACTGCTGGAGTTGAGGCAGGAAGCCAGCGCCATCGAAAGCGCGGCGCAGGAAGTGTTAGCAGCTACAGGTTATCGGAACAGCGAATGAGCGCACATGCTCTGGTGAAGACACCCCCTGATTTACCCCACTATATGGTAATATCTTGAATGCCGATATTACAAAAGACTGAGGATTCATGCTTTGGGCACTGGACGGATGGAACCATGAACGCACTCAGGCGCAATAACAGTCATCACCAGGAGCTGTTGCATCGCTACAGAGGCAACCCGATTCTTACCGCAGCCGATTGGCCATACCCAATCAACACCGTTTTCAACGCTGGAGCGACGTTGTTGCCCGATGGCACGACCTTGCTGCTGTGTCGGGTAGAGGACAGGCGTGGGATCTCGCACTTTTGCGCGGCGCGCTCGCACGACGGCGTCAGTAAATGGGAGATCGACCGCCAGCCCACAATGCTGCCCGACCCCGATAACTATCCTGAGGAAATCTGGGGCATCGAAGACGCCCGTATCGTCTACGTACCGGAGCTGGGCAAGTACGCGGTGACCTACACCTCCTACTCGCGCGGTGGACCGGGTGTCTCGCTGGCAATCACGGAGGACTTTCGCCATTTCGAACGCTTCGGGGTCATCATGCCTCCCGAAGACAAGGACGCTGCGCTTCTACCTCGGCGCATCGGTGGGCACTGGGCGTTGATCCATCGCCCGATGACAGCGCAGGGCGCGCATATCTGGATTTCCTATTCGCCCGACCTGCGCCACTGGGGCAGCCACAAGATGATACTGCAAGCGAGGCGCGGCGCGTGGTGGGACGCCAATAAAATCGGGTTGTCGCCTCCAGCTATCGAGACGCCTGAAGGCTGGCTGATACTGTACCATGGCGTCCGCCAGACCGCCAGCGGCAGTCTATACCGACTGGGGTTAGCGCTGTTTGACCTCGATACGCCCGAAAGGTGCATCCTGCGTAGCGACGAATGGATGTTTGGTCCCGAAGAGGTGTATGAGCGCGAGGGTGATGTTGCCAACGTGGTTTTCCCTTGCGGGTACACTATTCACAAAGACGGGGATACCCTCAACCTGTATTACGGCGGCGCGGATACCTGCATCGCACTGGCGACAGGAAGCATCCGCGAGATGCTGGAATGGTTAAAGAAGCATGGGCACCCCGGCGACCATGGCATTTAGGGAGGAGAAAGCCTGCTCATGAAATACATCCTGCTGGTGCCAGATGGTTTTGCAGACGACCCCTTGCCGGAGTGGAACGGCAAGACGCCCAAGATGCGCGCTAACACACCGCACCTCGATACTCTGGCAAAGCGCGCGCTGATCGGCGCGGTGTGGACGGTACCCCCAGACATGTACCCGGGCAGCGACGTAGCGAATATGGCGATTTTAGGCTACGACCCGCGCCGTTACTACACCGGCAGGGGACCGCTGGAGGCGCTGGCGATGGGCATCTCGCTGGACGAGGAGGATATCGCCTTTCGCTGCTCACTCATCAGCACTGATGGAGAGCGCATCACCGACCATAGCGCGGGCAACATCAACAACGAAGAGGCGCACCCCCTGATCCGGCTGGTGAATGAGAAGCTCGGCACGCGCCACTGGCGGTTCTTCCCGGGCGTGGGTTACCGGCACGTGATGGTGTGGCACGGGGGACCGACGGACGTTCGGTGTACACCTCCTCATGATGTTGTTGGCGAGGAGTGGGCAAAGCATCTGCCGGTGGGCGAAGGAGAGGAGAAACTACGCAGGCTCATCGAGGACTCCCTGAACCTGTTGGACGACCACCCCATCAACCGTCGCCGACGCGATGAGGGCAAGCCTCCCGCGAACATGATATGGCCCTGGGGACAGGGACTTGCGCCGCAGCTACCCTCTTTCGCGCTGAAGTACGGCGTTACCGGCGCGGTGGTGGCGGAAGTAGACCTGGTGAAGGGCATTGGGCGAGCGGCGGGGCTGGAAGTGCCCACCGTGCCCGGCGCAACCGGTTATCTGCATACGGATTATCGCGCTATCGGTGCGTGGGCGTTGCGGATGCTGGACAAACATGACTTCGTGTTCGTGCATGTAGAGGCTCCCGACGAGGCAGGGCACCAAGGCGACCCCGAAGCGAAGGCGTGGGCGCTGGAGCGAATCGACGAGCACATCGTGGCGCAGCTGGTGGATGGTCTGCGCGAGCACGATTACCGGATGCTGGTGTTGCCCGATCATGCGACGCCTGTTGCCATCCGCACCCATCGGGCGGGGGCGGTTCCCTTCATGCTGTACGATTCGCACGAGGACCTCTCACGCGGTCATGCGCTCACCTTCGACGAGAGCGCGGTAGAGGAGGCAAAGCTGCGCATCGACGAGGGCTGGCGGTTGATCGAGATGCTGTTCCGTCAGTAGCACGCACATCACGCACATCCTGTGCGTGGGGCACGTTCTGTTGTAATCTTCTCCCCCTTCCCTAAGCAGGAAGGGGGAGTTACTTTTCTCCTGACAAGAGATACGTTCAACCGCTACTCGGCGCCCCGGCGATACGACTCCTTGAGCCTTTGCAGGTCTGCCTCGAGGATGGCTCGCCGCGTCGCAGCCGACAGGTTCGCCGAACGCGATCCCGCGCCTACCCCCAGCCTGTCCAGATTGGCGTTAGCGACATCCAGCAGGTAGCGTGCGTAGGCTGCATTGTGTATGCCGAAGCTGCTATCGCGCAGGACGAACCAGTAGTTGTGACGTGCACGCTTGACCTCGATGGGTACCTGCGCCTGTGGCGGAGCGGTCTTGCCTGCAGGGATGAGCGTGGTGTAATCCCACAGGTCCGCATCGCCCAGGTTCTGCTGTGCCCATGCCCGCAGGCGCGAGCGCAATGCCAGCAGTGCTTGCTCTATCTGCGTCTTGGTCGCTTGCGTGCGCGCTGCTGCATCGGCTGCCGTGTGGCACGGCGAGCAACCGGTATCGTAGCTCACGGTGAAGGTGTGGCGGGAGTTTGGCAGGTGGCAATGCGAGCACTGTCCGGCGATGGTAGCATGTGCCGTGGTACGTACCACTGGTCCGGGCTGCTCCTCCACGCCAGTGATACCCATGAGCATGTTGTACTGGTTGCTATAGTGGAAGTTGGGACGCGCTGTGCCGGCGTTCAGTGAGGCATCCGACGGGTTGCCGCCGCGTGCGTTATGGCATGAGGCGCATATCTGGTTGAAAGTGGTGTACTGTTTGACCGGTACGCCCGGAGCCACGTCGGTGGTATCCGTATTCAACTCGGCTCGGCGCAGCTGCACTTCCTTACCCTTCCAGGTGAGGATGCCCGTGTTGCGGTGCGGGTCATGGCACGAAACGCAGGACGCGCTCTCATGGGTCGCGTGGGCGATAGCTACGATGGCGTCTGCACTCATCGCCTGGATGCTGGCGTCGATAGCGTCGCGCGACTGCTTGTACGAGAGCTTGCTGTCCACCATCTGCGCGCGGAAGGGCGCGCTATGGCAACGGAAGCAGGTCTTACCGTAGAGGTTTGGATTCGCCTCTGCTTCCCCCACCACCGCTTCCACGGCGCCAGCGTGTCCAGACTGTTCGTATTGGGCGGCGATGGTACCGTGACACTGTGCGCATACCACCGAGCTCGCCGCGTTCGGGTAGGTAAGGATGTTGCTCTTGAGAGGAGCCTGCACGTGTTTGCTACCCGGACCGTGGCACTGCTCGCATCCAACGTTCACCTGCGCATGTTTGGTCCTTGCCCACGCAACGGCTACTGGTTCTGCTCCCGTCTGCCTGTTGCCAGCGCCGTGGCACCCCAGACACTTGTCTGATCCCACATAGCTGGCGTCTTTCTGCGCTTCAGGCAACAGTTCGGTGAACCGTGTGGAAGGGGAGGGCGTTCCGTCGCCGGGTGGACGGATCAAAGGGCCACCGCCGCCCCCGCATCCCTCCAGCACGAACACTGCGACCGCCAGCGCCAGCGAGACGCCTGTCAGCCAAAGAATGCGTCTTCTAAGCATATACCTGACCTCCTTTTACAGGGCGAAGCTTTCCTCACGGTGAGGTGTACGGTTGGGACAGCTTCTCTATCTGTTGCGGCGTCAACGGCTCAGCGTACAGCATCTGCTTGCCGTCTGCCCCCGTCTTCAGGAAGACCCACTTGGTGGGGTCTGTTGTAGGCGACGCCGGGTCGCCCGTATAGTCCACAAAATCCAGCCGGAACGCCGTCTGCCAGTCTGGCGGTACAGGAATGACCCCCTTAGTGTTGACAATCTTGCTGCCATCCCATCGAGTGACAGTGATTTTGCCCGTCTGCGTGTACTCACGGATGGCAGCGTTGTCGTGGCAGTCCTCGCACTTCTTGGCGTTACGGCTAATGGTATGCGCTCGATAGGGGGCTATCGCCACGAAGGTTTTGTCACCATAGTTGAGGGTCATCAGCGTGCCCGAGTGCACCTTACCGCCGGGCTTGCGTCGTAGCAGCAACATGTAGTCCCGGATGATACCGTGCGGGCGTTTACGGTCTGCCTGAATCTCGCTCTGCAAGTGACAGTTATAGCACGAGATAACGGACTGGGTGTGGCAGGCGGTGCAGTCTACCGTGTTGTTGTGAACTTGATGCACCTGGATATTCGCGACAGCCTTGTGGCAGGTTTCGCATTTAACCTTCACCGCGCCCTCATCCAACCACGAAGCGTACTGCTTGCCGTCGCCATGCACATCTTCCAGCGTGTGGCAGCTCATGCAGCGGAAGCCTTTTGCACGGTGTACGTCGGAATAACCCAGCGCAATCTCACGCGCCTGTCGGCTGTGGCACTTGAGGCAGGTGGCGTCGCTTACAGGCGAACCGGGGCTGGAATGACAGTCATCGCAGCCGGGCCGGTAGGTGGCTGGATCGATAGGGCTGCCGTCGGCTTTAGTGCCCGGATGGCACTTCATGCATTTCATGTCGGAAATGGAGATGTTCGTTAGCGCCTCGAAACCGCCGTTTTGCTTGCTGTACCACGTGGCTTTGCCCGCGCGAGTGGCGTGCAAGCTGGTGCGGAAGGTCTCTTCAATGGACATCGGAGGCGCCTTGGCGGAGTCGCCCCCGCATCCGTACAGCAGCAAGACCGCGACGGCGCTCGTCAGGGTGAAGCTCGCCAAAACAAGTTGTCTCACGCTTTTCATGGTCATGACCTCCTTCGATTCCCCCTGTGAGGTTCTCCGTGCGCGCATAAAGTTTTCAATGTGGCACAGGCATCTTGCCCGTCGGATTACGCGCAGGATGCGCGTGCCACAGGCTGGCATGCCTCATTCTCAGTGTATGTCTGCTTAGAAGCGTCCACTAAGCGATAACATCACCAGTTTGGTGTCGTAATCCATCCAGCTGACCACCTCGTCGCGATAGGACCATGGCGCGATGGTCAGCGTCAGCTCGTAGTCCGAAGGTAGCCTGTAGCTGATGTTTGCTGTAAGAAAACGCCCCTCGGCGTTGCCATCCCGCAGCAGCAACGGGTTGTCGTTGTCGGTGACGAAGTTGGTATAGCTGGCGCTGATGGCGGCGCGGTTGTTGATGCTCCAGTTGAAGCCGATGGTGCTTACCCTGCTGTTGGGTACAAAGTTACGCAGGATGGGCAGCTGTGTGACCTCGCTGCGTGCTGTCCACGCCTCAGAGGAGTACTCTGCAAACACGCTGAGGTTGTCACGGGGCGTCCAGGTGCCTCCCAAGGTGAAACCGTTGAGGTTCAGAGCAACCGCCCGCGCCCCGTTTGCCCATCTCCGGTAGGTGTAGGTGAGGTAACCGTTGAAGACCGGAGTTCCCCCGTCCAGCTTCACCTGTACGAGTCGCCGGTTGTCCCAGTAGAGCGAGCGCGGGTCGGCGGTCAGCATGGCGGGCGGGTCGTTCAACCTTTCGTCCCAGCCGCGCACCGTCAGGCGCAGCTGCTTGCTGAGCCTGCCCCACAGCCTGCCCTCCACTGTCCACCAGCGTGGTACATCCACGAAGCTGTGGTCAGCACGCACGCGCTCAGCCTCTCGCTCGCGCACGCCCACCTGGAGGCTCCACCGATTCCAGCGGTGAATGAGCGAAGCGCTGCTACTGCGTCGCTCGCGAACATAAGCGTTTTGCACAACCGGTAACGTTATCTTATCCTGCCGGAAGGCGAGAGCCAGCTCCGTAGCGGTGCCCAGCACGATATCGCCCGCCAGGTTCATCGTTTCCATTCGGCTGTTTGGGCGGTTCTGCTGGCGCAGCTCCATACGGGCGAGAGTGCCTTCTAAAGCCACCACGGGGCTAATCTCCCACAGGTAACGGGCGTGCCATCGCTCCATGCCGGTGTCGGGGAAGGTGTTTGTTCGGTCAAAATACCGCCAGTCGGTATAGCCGATGCTGATTTGCCCGTTGCCCAGTTTGCCCTCCGCCACCGCATCCCAGTAGCGGGTATTCTGTAGCAGGGGCGTGCGCGGGGTCTCCAGATAGTGGTTCTGCCCATCCTGACGATAGCGCACGAACACCGCGAAATCAGGCGTTAGCGACTGTTTGAAGAAGGATTCGGTGACACTGCGTTCGCTGGTCGGCAGGGGTTCTGGCGCGGAGGTGATGAACCGATTGCGAGTGGTCCACGCCTCGATGCGAGTGGCTCCAAATCCAAACGACAGGTTACCCTCCAGCCGGTAGTCGTCTTCGGTGGGGCTCCATAGCTGCAGGCGCAGGTTATCGCCTGTACGCCAGAAAGGCGAAATATAGCGCAGTTCGCGGATAAAGCGGCTGTTCGGCGGGGTGGCATACTGCCGGAACTTGCCGAGGTTGCCGCTCTCATTCCACCACGACCAGCCCAGGTCTATCGTCACCGGCTTGGGCGGGGGAGGTAGCGGCGCCTCTGGCGATTCCGGCTGAGCCTGGGTCTCTTGTTCCGACGGAGGAGTAACCTGCGCACGGGCGGGCATAATGGCGCACAGGCAAAGGGAACACACCAGCAACCCGCTCGCGAGTAAGGCGTACAGGAGTCGGTAACAGATTGAACTGCTTGTGTTCTCCATAGCATTACCCTCCCCTATGGGCGACGCAACAGCGCGTCCGAATTGGAGCCGTGCACAGCCGCATGGCAGCCCGCCATCCAGCAGTTACGCCCCGGATAGTGCGTGGCTGATTTGTCAGTGTGGCACTGCGTGCACAACCCTCTCGAGAAGGCGTTTAACAGCTTGGGGTTTTGCGAGCCGTGCGCACGGTGGCACTCGGTGCATCCCTCTCCGCTCCATCCGGCGACCGGATCGTGTTCATAGGTGAACGGTCCGGCTTTGTCGGGATGGCAGCTGACGCACATCTCCTTGATGGGGCGGAAGCGTTTCTGCGCCGCCTTGCTGGGATGCGCTTCATGACATTCGCTACATTCCAGCCTGCGTTCAGGAACTGGATGGTGGAAGTTGAGCCGGAACTCGTTCGCCTGACGTTGGTGACATTGGCTACACAGGATGGGGTCGTCGAACTTCAAAAGGCGACGGGGTTGCGGTTCCTTCTCCGTCTGCGGCGAGCGCAGGCTGCCCAGGTTGATCAGCCCTCGCGAAGGAGGCTCTTTATGCGGCTCCCAGTGAATCTGGTGACACGCAGTGCAGGCTACATCCGCCTTGCCATGCTGGGTGCGATGCCACTGGGACAGGCGCATGGTGTCGGCATGGCAACGCAGGCACATCGCGGCGATGTCTGCCGGCTTAGACTGGCTGTAGCTGAAGATTTTGGTGGGGTCTTCCAGATGCGGTTTCGCCGGCCCGTGACATGCTTCGCATCCTTGTTTATCCAGCGGTAGCCTGGTGTTGCGTACAAACGGCGCGTGCGGCGAGCGGGTGAAATTGTCGGCGTGGGGATAGTGACATCCTGATTCAGCGCAGTCCTTCTCGCCCATATAGTCGTCGGAAGTTGCTTCGGCGAAGAGGCTCAATGGATACGGGGGGGACTTCTGCTGTCCTTTCTCCGCCACAACGGTCACCGCTGTTAACACCGCCAACGCTATTACGCTCAAACAGAGCCAACGTCTTTGCACGCCCACAGGAATACCCTCCTGAGAACAAAGAGTTTGTCGTACAGACTGTGCTAAAACACTAGTGTACTAAAATAAGGTGAACACATTATAGTTTCTCACTTCACTATTCTAAATATACAAAATAACAGCGACTTTGTCAATGGGGAACCTCTATTTTTCTGATAAAACCTTCGGAAACGGTTCTTGCTTTTCCTGCTTCAAAAGCATGGATGAGGTAACATTTTGCGAATCGAGAGGTCGTAACGCGCTGACCTCTGGGTATCGATGCCAGCTGGTACCGGGGTCAGTATGCGTTACGCTGGGGGCTTTCTCTGGAGAGGCATACAGGCTTACCTTGTTGTCATGTTTTTGTCTGCGAGCATCTGTCTATCCACCGTTGAAATGGTGGGCTATGCAGCAGGAAAAAACTGCCTGCGCAGGTTTCTCTAATCCGCATTTTGAACATCCTCAGCGAAAATCGCTTGCGTGTCTCATTACGAACGCTCTCCGTTTGTAGTCGGCGGCTCGGCGGGAGCCTCGCCCTCCAGCCCCCGTTGTCACCCTGAGCGTTAGCGAAGGGTCTCAGATGCTTCGCCTTTGGCTCAGCATGACAAAGGGACAACGCTGGAGGGTGCGCTCCGTCGCGACCATAATGGCGGACGCAACGGAGTGCGTCCCTCCAAATGTAGGTAGGCAACCTCTGGAGGGTCGCGCTCCGTCGCGACCACGCAACCTAACGGTTCGGCGGGAGCCTCGCCCTCCAACCCTGTTGTCATTCTGAGCGCAAGCGAAGAATCTCCGAGATGCTTCGCCTTCGGCTCAGCATGACACTATTGGAGGGTCGCGCTCCGTCGCAACCGCTCCAAGCCGGACGGCTTAGCCCCTTGTTCGTATGCCCTCCGAGATACTTGACTTTTTTGTAAGAATTGAGCATAATATGAGTGTAATAGAGGAGAGACCAGATGAAAATCACCGCACAAGAGGAATACGGCTTGCGCTGCATCATGCATCTCGCTCGTGTGCCCTTCGGCGACACAGTGAACGTGCGCCAGATTGCGGAGTACGAGGCGCTATCAGTTGCCTATGTGGAGAAGCTGCTTTATTTGCTCAACCGTGCGGGGTTGACAGAGAGCGTGCGTGGTGCTCAGGGCGGTTACCGGCTGGCTTACCCGGCTGAGCAGATTACCCTGCGGCAGGTGCTGGATGCGCTGGGTGGAGTGCTTACCGCCGACTCGTTGTGTAACCAGTTTTCAGGCGACCGCGAGGTGTGCGTGCACCACGGAGGGTGCGAGCTACATTCGGTATGGAGCTTCGTCGCAGACTATCTCTCGTCCGTATTCAGCCGCATCACGCTGAAACATCTGGCAGAGGGCACGGCGCGTCCGTTAGTACCGTCGGTGCTCTCGCGTACAGAACAGACTATACCACTTGCGGAGCGACAACCTGCCTCCGCTGTACAAACACCGCTGGAGGGGAGTTAAAAACACCATGAGTCAGGTACCACTGCTCGAAATCCGTGACCTGCATGTCGCGGTGGACGGCAAAGAGATTCTGAAAGGCGTGAGCCTGACGGTCCACAAGGGCGAAATCCACGCGCTGATGGGGCGTAACGGCTCTGGTAAGAGCACGCTGGCCGCGACGCTGATGGGTCACCCACGCTACGAGGTTACCAGAGGTGAAGTGCTCTTTGAGGGACAGAACCTGCTGGAGATGGAGGTAGACGAGCGCGCCCGCGCGGGCATCTTCCTCGCCTTCCAGTATCCGGTTGCCATTCCGGGCGTGAGCGTTGCCAACTTCCTGCGCAGTGCGCTCAAATCGTTGCGCGGCGAGGAGCTGGGCGCGCGCGAGTTCCGCAACGCCCTTAAAGAAGAGTTCAAAGCGCTGCACATGCCCGAAAGCTTCGGCAGCCGTTACGTGAACGAGGGCTTCTCGGGCGGCGAGAAGAAGCGCCTTGAAATCGTACAGATGGGCATGATTCAGCCCAAACTGGCGATACTGGACGAAACCGATTCTGGACTGGATATCGACGGCGTGCGCATTGTTTCTGAAAACGTCAACCGCATCGCCGGTAAAGATACGGGCGTTCTGCTGATCACACACTATCAGCGTATCCTGCGCTACATTCGCCCGCATTTCGTGCATGTGATGGTGAACGGGCGCATCATCCGCTCTGGCGACGAAAGCCTCGCGCACGAGCTGGAACAGCGCGGCTACGACTGGTTGCTGCGGGAAGTAGGCATCCCGCAGGAAGCGGAGAAGACCCTGCAGGAGGTGGGATAAAATGGCTGCACCGCAGTCGTTGCTGGATGTCGGCACAGAATACCAGTACGGTTTCCGTGATGAGATAGAGTACGTGTACAAGGCGGAAAAGGGTCTCAACCGCCGCGTGGTGGAGATGATTTCCTACTTCAAGAATGAACCCGACTGGATGCGCGAGTTCCGCCTGCGTGCTCTGGAGATATTCCTCAAGAAACCCATGCCCACCTGGGGCAACACGCAGCTGCTCAGCGAAATCGACTTCGACGACATCTACTATTACATCAAGCCCGCAGAGAAGCAGGGCAGGACATGGGACGAGGTACCCGAGACCATCAAGAACACCTTCGAGAAGCTGGGCATTCCGGAGGCGGAGCGCAAGTTCCTCGCGGGCGTCTCGGCACAGTACGAGTCTGAAGTGGTGTACCACAGCATCCGCGAGGACCTGGAACGGCAGGGCGTGATATTTATGGATATGGACTCGGGCTTGCGCGAGCACCCTGACCTGGTGCGCCGCTGGTTCGGCAAGGTGGTGCCGCCTGCGGATAACAAATTCGCTGCGCTCAATTCAGCGGTGTGGTCGGGCGGGTCGTTCATCTACGTGCCGCCCGGGGTGCATGTGGAAATCCCCCTGCAGGCGTACTTCCGCATCAATGCCGAAAACATGGGGCAGTTCGAGCGCACCCTGATTATCGCTGACGAGGGCAGCCGCGTGCACTACATCGAAGGCTGCACTGCACCCATCTACTCCACCGACTCGCTACACTCGGCGGTGGTAGAGCTGGTGGCGCTGAAAGGCGCCCATATTCGCTATACCACCGTACAAAACTGGTCCAAAAACGTATACAACCTGGTCACCAAACGCGCGGTAGCGTATGAAGACGCCACGGTGGAATGGGTTGACGGGAATCTGGGATCCAAGCTCACGATGAAGTATCCGAGTGTCTATATGGTTGGCAAAGGCGCAAGAGGTGACATACTATCTGTCGCTTTCGCTGGTCCTGGGCAGCATCAGGACGCAGGTGCAAAGATGATACACGCCGCGCCGTATACCACATCCACCGTTGTCTCCAAGTCCATTAGCCGAGGGGGTGGACGCACCACCTATCGCGGACTGGTACAGGTAGACGAAGGCGCTGTGGGGGTGAAGTGCAATGTGCGCTGCGACGCACTGCTGCTGGACGAGCTCTCACGCTCCGATACCTACCCTACCATGAACGTGAAAGAGGACGACGTGCGCATCGAGCATGAAGCCACCGTCAGCAAGGTGGGCGAGGAGCAGCTGTTCTACCTGATGAGCCGCGGACTCAGCGAGCAAGAAGCCACCACGATGATTATCAACGGCTTCTTCGAGCCGTTCGCGAAGGAGCTGCCGCTGGAGTACGCGGTGGAGTTGAACCGGCTCATCGCTCTGGAGATGGAGGGTTCGGTAGGTTAATGAGCAACACACTGACTGTGCATAACCCTGCGGAGCTGGAGCTGATACAATCCATCAGCCGGCACCTCGCCGAGCCAGAGTGGGCGCATATCTACCGCAAGGAGGCGTGGTACCGTTTCCTGCAAGCCCCTACGCCTTCTCGCACGCACGAACACTGGCGACGCACCGACATTAGCCACCTGAACCTGCAAAACATCATCCCTGCCTTGCCCGTTGAGCATCGTGCCGCGCCCGAATGGCTGGAATCGCTGATGGCAGGAGGTGCAAAGCGTGTCGGTGGCACGCTCGCTTTCGTGGATGGAACGCTTGTGCACGAGCACCTTACCGAGAGCCTGCGTAAACGCGGCGTGATATTCACCAGCTGGTCGCAAGCGATCCAGCAGCATCCCGACCCGGTGCGTCGTGCAATAGAAGGCGTGGACTATGACCCCGCTGACGAGAAGTTCACCGCCATGGCGCGTGCGTATGCTACCGGCGGCGCAGTGCTGATCGTACCACGTGGGGTAGAGGTTACTCTGCCTCTGCAGGCTTTCTTCGCAGCTGAAGCGACAAATGCGGTGTTCCCGCATACGCTAGTGGTTCTGGAGGAAGACAGCCGCGTTACCCTGCTGGACGGGATGCTCTCGCCAGACCTGCCAGGGCGCGCCTTCGGCAGCGGCGTCGCCGACCTGGTGCTTGGCAGCGGTTCAGAACTCACGTACGTGTTGTTCCAGCAGTGGGGACAGGGCATGGAGTACTTCCATCACCAGCGAGCGGTGCTAGGACGCGATTCGCATCTGACTACCATCACTGTGGCGTTGGGTGCGTCGCTTAGCAAAGTGACCATTGAATCGGTGCTCTGCTCGCCGGGCGCGGTGAGTGATATGCTGGGTGTGGTGTTTGGCGACAGCAAGCAGCACTTTGACCACCATACGGTGCAGATGCATACTGTCGGCAACACCACCAGCGACCTGCTGTTCAAAGTAGCGTTGGACGAGCAGGCGTACTCGGCATACAGTGGGCTGATTCGCATCGAGCCGGGCGCACAGAAGGCAAACGCCTACCAGCGCAACGAAAACCTGGTGTTGAGCAGTACCGCACATGCTGAAACCCTGCCCAACCTGGAGATCGAGGCAAACGACGTGCGCTGTACACACGGCGCCACCGTCGCGCCGGTAGATGTGGAGCAGATGTTCTACCTGATGAGCCGGGGTTTGGCGCCGCGCGATGCGAAACGTCTTATCGTAGAGGGGTTCCTGCAACCCGTGCTGGACCGCATCAGCGCCAAAAGCCTTCGCGAGATGGTGAGCGCAAAAGTGGATGAGAAGATCGCCCGCAGGAGGTTTTGAGGCGATGCGCGTCAGGGTAGCGCGTGTGTCAGATGTGGGGTTAGGCAGAGCGACCCCCGTAGAAGTGAACGGCAAGCGGGTAGCGCTCTGTCGCCCCTCTGCTGAGGAGTTCTACGCTATCGACGATACCTGCTCGCACGCGCTGGCGTCGCTCAGTGAAGGCGAGCTGGTGGAATACGAAATCGAGTGCCCGCGACATGGAGCGCACTTTGACATCCGCACAGGCGAGGCGTTGACCCTGCCCGCGACCAAGCCCATCAAGACCTACCGCGTGGTGGTAGAAGAGGAAGAGGTATTCATCGAGGTACCCGAGTAAAAGCGTCCTGGTGACATGCAATCTGCAGGACAAGGCTCCTGCCGAGCCG
>JANWYZ010000300.1 GCA_025054895.1 bacterium
GTGAGGTACAGAGCGGAGTTGTAATACTTACCGTGCCAGAGCTCATAAAACCCCAGCACCACGTCTAGCGGCTCCTGACGCGCAAAGGATTGGTAACGTTGTACCAGCGCGTGCAGTATCTGCTCGCGTGTGCGCGCCGCCTCGCGCACACCGCCCTCCAAAAAGTACCCCGAAGTGATTGTTTCGGGAAATACCACCACGTCGGCGGGCACGTTTTGTTCCACAATCTGACGCAACGCCTGCGCGATGCGGTCTAAATTGTGTTCTACGTCACCCTTACGCGGTTTGAACTGTACTGCCGCCACACGGATTTTCATCAAATCGCCTCAGTGACTTAT
Organism: bacterium; assembly: GCA_025054895.1. GTDB lineage: Bacteria > Armatimonadota > HRBIN16 > HRBIN16 > HRBIN16 > HRBIN16. Next base: position 339 of record JANWYZ010000300.1, read on the forward strand.
GCTCCTGATACCGTGCTGCTGTTCCCGAGATAATCTACGCAGGGCATGTCCTTTAATACGAATAACAGAGGTCAGTATAGCATGCCTTCTCAAAGTCTACCATTATAGTATCCCACAGGATTTCCATTCTGGTCAACCATCTTCTTCCCACTCGCCGACTGTGAGTACCTCCTCCTCGAGCCGCACGCCGAACTGCTCGTATACCTTTTGCTTCACGATGTCCGCCAGCTGGCGAATATCGCTTGCGGTTGCTCCGCCGGCGTTAATCAGGAAGTTAGCGTGTTTCTGCGAGACCATCGCGCCGCCCACGCGCAGTCCTTTGAGCCCTGCTTCCGCAATCAAGTAACCTGCTGGTACAACGCCCGCTTCTTTCAGCATAGCAGGCAGGCTGGGCAGGCTCTGCGCCAGTTCGGCGTCGTACACGTTCTTGAAGAAGCTGCCTGCGGAGGGGTTGGGCGGTTGCCGTTCGATGCGCCAGCGTTGCAGTTCGCGCGCTCTGGCGAAAATCCGCCACCGGTCGCCGCGCTGCAGGCGTAAAGTCACCGCCAGTATCGCCGCGCGGGGGGGATTGGGGCGCCGCAGGATGCTATCGCGGTAGGAGAACTGCATCCAGTGCTTTGTAACCAACCTGCGCTCGCCCTCCACCACCACATCGATGTTTTCCACCAGGTCGCAGATGCTCTCACGGAACGCGCCTGCATTGGACACCAGCGCGCCGCCCACGGTGCCCGGGATGCCCACCGCAAACTCCAGCCCCGACAAACCCGCCTGCGCGGTCTTGAGGAACAGCTGCTGGAAGGAAGCACCAGACTCGGAGAAGGTAAGTTCGCCTACCTCGATGCGCCGACAGCAGTTGTACACCACCAGTCCGCGAATGCCCCTGTCGCTCACCAACAGGTTGCTGCCCAAACCCAGGATAAAGGCAGGTACGTTCAGCTGATGCGCGGCGATGACTACCTGAGCAAACTCCTCGACATCGGTCGCCTTGTAGAACACGTCGGCGGGGCCGCCCACGCGCAGGGTGGTATAGTTTTTCAGTGGTTCGTGAAGCCGTAGGTGATGGGGAACAGGAACCATCTGCACCAGGCGATGCAGAGCGTCGGAGAGTGGTGTTTGCCGCGATGGTGTGGTCACAAGTTTCGTCAGCCGCCGCAGGATAAGCATGGCGGAGAGGGCGGGATTCGAACCCGCGACCCAGCTCTTCGCCGGGTACCCGCTTTCGAGGCGGGCGCACTAGGCCACTATGCGACCTCTCCGACGTAGTAATATACAGGATTTTCAGGGGGAAATCAAGGTCAATCGTTCCGTCACATTGATGGATACGTCCTACCTGATAGAGCTGCCTTGGCAGGACAATCCGACCGGAGACAGAAGTGTTCTTTCAGTCGTACATAGCAGCCCCCCTCGGGCTGGTCGCCGTGGGGGTAGAACCATCTACGGGAGGCGGAGGATGAAAACCTGTTTTAATACCATCACCTGCGGGGGCGATAAGCCTCTGGAGGTGACCATAGACCTTTTGGGCAAGTACGGCTACGAAGGCGTAGAAATAGAGGCTGGGCGAATCGACGATTACCTCTCACGCCGTTCTCTAAGCGACCTCAAGCGCCAGCTGGCAAAGAATCGCCTGCAAGTGGCTGCGATCATGGCGTTCCCATTCTTCGCGTTTGACGTTGCTCAGCAAGAGGATCAGTTACGCCGTATCGACAAATACGCTCGGATCGCGCGCCAGCTGGGCAGCAAGACCCTTCTCTGCTTCACTGCCGATGCTCCGCCGCCCAGTATGGGCGTCGCCGAAGCCATCGAACGGGCAGGTAAATCCGCCCAGCGCTATGGAGAAGTCAGTGGACAGTATGGGGTGAAGTGCGCCCTCGAGCCTATCGGTGGCGCGCCCTTCATGCCGGGTCCGCGACAGGCGCTGGCTGTGGTCGGGGCGTCTACCAGCCTGAATGTAGGTATCATGATGGACACCTTCCACTACTACAAGTCGGGCGTGCCATTGGAAGAGATACGCCGGCTGCCGCGTGAGCAACTGCTGATTGTACATGTGAACGATTGCCCCGACCTGCCGCGCGAGCAGCTGAACGACAGCCATCGCGTCTACCCCGGGCACGGGGTCATCCCGCTGGTGGAGGAGTTTCGCATCCTCAAGCATGAGGTGGGCTATAAAGGCTTTCTGAGCATCGAGATATTCAACCGCGACTACTGGGCGGACTCGCACGAGAACGTCATCCGCAACGCCAAAGCGGCGCTGGACGCGGTGTTGGCGAAGGTGTAGCTACTGTTCAAGGTGAACGCTCTCCCCCGAATGAACTCAGGGGCTATGGTTTGGGGTAAGATCCGCCTTCGCGTATTTGGGAACCTGCGCAGGCAGGTTTCGCCTGTGCCATAGCCCACCATTCCCTATAGGAGGCTACCAGGGAGGCAATCACTTATTCACAACTTCACAGAGTACTATCCCAAGCAAAGGCGTGAGGAGCGCAGATACGTTCGGGCAGGTGTACAAAGGCATGGAAGGCATTCCTTGCCGGATAACTGTCATCGACAGCGAAGGGCAGGATACCGCGAAAGAGCAATATGTGCTGAGTTTAGAGCCAGCAGGGGTAGCGGCTATTGGCAACGGCAGGAATGACCGCCGGATGCTGGCGAAGTCAACGCCTGGTATTGCGGTGCTGGGAGCAGAGGGGCTGGCTACAGAGGCGATCCAGGCCGCCCATGTGGTGGTGCCGGACATCTGTTCGGCGCTCGACCTGTTGCTTCATCCTCTGCGCCTTGTAGCAACACTCCGATGCTAAGGGAGGCGTCGAACAATGGGCAAGGGTACACGCTCCGGCGCGAACCAGAACCAGACGTCGTCGAACATCGCCGGTATCTGGCAAGGCGTGCTGAAAGTGGGCACGGTGGAGCTGCGTCTGGTAGTAAAGCTCGAGGCGCAACCAGACGGTAAGCTCACGGGCACGATGGACAGCCCAGACCAGGGAGCTACTGGAATCCCTATCTCGGAAGTGAGCTTGCAGGACAACCGCGTGCGTCTGGTGGTGCAGGCAGTGATGGGCTTGTACGAAGGCACTCTCAGCGAGGACGGCAAGAAGATGACCGGCGAATGGAGACAAGGCGGCATCACCCT
>JANWYZ010000301.1 GCA_025054895.1 bacterium
CATTTGTCATGCTGAGCGCAGCGAAGCATCTCGTGGTATCGCCCAACCGAGATTCTTCGCTTGCGCTCAGAATGACAGCGGCGTTAGAATGACACCAGGTCGTGGGGCATCGCCGTTTGTCCTATGGGCGCTAGTCAGCAACCTTCAGCACGCTGAGGAACGCCTCCTGCGGTATCTCTACGTTGCCCAGTTGCTTCATGCGCTTTTTGCCCTCTTTTTGCTTCTCCAGCAATTTACGCTTGCGTGTCACGTCGCCGCCGTAACATTTCGCCAGCACGTTTTTGCGGAAGGGCGGGATACGCTCTGCCGCGATCACCTTGCTGCCAATCGCCGCTTGGATCCGCACCTCGAACTGTTGGCGTGGAACGACCTCGCGCAAACGCTCCACCAGCGCACGCCCTCGATTGTAGGCTCGGTCACGGTGGGTGATGAAGCTCAGCGCGTCCACCGGTTCGCCGTTGATGAGGATGTCCAGTTTTACCAGCTCTGACTGCCGGTAGCCAATGGGTTCGTAATCAAACGAAGCGTAGCCTTTGGAGCGGCTCTTCAGCTGATCATAGAAGTCCAGCAGGATTTCCGCCATCGGCAGGTCATAGGTGAGCAGCACGCGATTGGGCGAGGGATATTCCATCTTGACGAACTCGCCGCGTCGCTCCATTGCCAGCTCCATCATCGCCCCAACGTATTCGCTGGGCACAAAAATCGTCGCGCGGATGTAAGGTTCTTCTACGAAGGCGATAGTCGTTGGTGAGGGCCAGTGAGCGGGATTGTCCAGCAAAATCACTTCGCCCTTCGTGGAGGTAATTCGATACACTACGCTGGGGGCGGTGGCGATGAGCGATAGTCCGAACTCGCGCTCCAACCGCTCCTGCACGATGTCCATGTGCAGCAAGCCCAGAAAGCCGCAGCGGAAACCGAATCCCAGCGCGGCGGAGGTTTCTGGTTCAAATACCAGCGCGGCGTCGTTGAGCTGGAGCTTCATCAGCGCGTCGCGCAGGTCGGCAAACTCTTCACCGTCTACAGGATACAAGCCACAGTAAACCATCGGCTTAACGGGTTTGTAGCCTGGCAGGGGTTGTTCTGCAGGACGTTCGGCGTCGGTGATGGTATCGCCCACGCGCGTATCGCCCACGGTTTTGATGCCTGCAGTGAGGTAACCTACTTCGCCTGTGCGCAGTTCGTCTCCCTCCTGCAGGCGTGGTGTGAAGAAGCCTACACTGGTGACCTCAAACTCACGTCCGGTGGACATAAAGCGAATGCGCATACCCGGGCGTACTATTCCGTCCACTACGCGCACATACACCACTACGCCCAGATAGGGGTCGAAATGCGAGTCGAAGATAAGCGCACGCAGAGGGGCGTTCGGACTGCCTTTGGGAGGGGGTATCTTGTGCACCACCGCTTCCAGAATCTCTTCCGTGCCGATACCCTCCTTTGCACTGGCGAGAATCGCTTCGGAAGAGTCGAGCATCAGGATATTCTCGATCTCCTCCTTCACCCGATCGGGGTCGGCGGCTGGCAGGTCTATCTTGTTGATAACGGGAATAATCTCCAGCCCATTGTTCATCGCCAGATTGACGTTGGCGATGGTCTGCGCTTCCACCCCTTGCGAGGCATCGACGACCAGCAGTGCCCCCTCGCACGCGGCAAGGCTGCGCGAGACCTCGTAGGTAAAATCCACATGCCCCGGCGTGTCAATCAGGTTGAGCTCATACTCCTGCCCGTTGCGCGCTCGGTAGGTCAAGCGCACAGCGGTCATTTTGATCGTAATGCCTCGCTCGCGCTCCAGGTCCATCTGGTCCAACACCTGCTCTTGCATCTGGCGGGGGTCAATCGCGCCCGTAAACTCCAGAATGCGGTCGGCAAGGGTGGACTTTCCGTGGTCGATATGCGCGATGATACAGAAGTTTCGGATATGCTCTTGCGGCGCGTGTTGCATCGATGCCTCCTGCACCGATGCAATTGTATCCGAGAACGCGGTGAAAAGTCAACGAGGCTTGAGGTATGAAGATGTAACAGTAGTCGGACGCTCGCTGGCTAACTAAGTGTGCAAGAGAAACATGGTTCTCAGGGGGGCGATCCATCGCGACCGCCCTAACCTAACGGCTCGGCAGGAGCCTCGCCCTACAACCCTTTTGTCATTCAGAGCGTCAGCGGAGAATCCCTGAGATGCTTCGCCTTCGGCTCAGCATGACAAGTAATTGGAGGGTCGCGCTCCGTCGCGACCTGAAGACGTTCTGAGGCGGCATGGGCATCCTGCCCATGAACCACGCGCAGGATGCGTGTGCCACTAGAGGTCGCGCTCCGTCGCGACCATTCGAACCCAACCGTCGTGCCGAATATCCATACCAGAGCCCGCTACCGAACACTGCGTATTCACAACAGAGCAAATTCGGCTATTGTATCTAGCTCTTGTGTACCATCATCACATGCCTGGAGAATGTTGGCAACCTGATGCTAAGGCGTTCGTGAAACAGCGATCACAGGGGTTTACCACGCTCCGAAACAGGAACTTCTCCGCTTTGTGCCAAACTGTAACCCAAATACACCGACAGGAGAAGGAGCATGGGTTCACTGAAGATTGGCGTTGCGCTGTGGTCGTTGTCGGCAGGGGAGACGGAAGAGGGGCTAATCAACGCCCTGCAGACGGTTGCCGAGCTGGGCTTTAAGGGGGTGCAGCTGTGGAATGTTGCCAGCTACGGTCCCTGTGTGTTAGACCCCGATGTGTGCTTGGGCTCTCAACGCGCCGAGTGGCGCAGGCGGATAGAGTCGTTCGGGTTGCAGATTAGCGGATTCTGTGCGCAGATGTCTGGTCCGACGCGCTTTGGTGGGTTTGACGAGGCGGAAGGCATCGAAGAGCGTATCGCGAAGACGCAGCGATGTGTCGAATTGGCGGTGGATATGGGTTCGCCTATCGTTACCACGCATCCAGGCGTCATTCCTGAGGACAAGAACGACCCCACCTACCTGCTTATTCGCAGCGCCATAGAACAGATAGTTCGGCACGCGGAGAAGGTAGGGGGTATCTTCTGCATTGAAACGGGCTTGGAGTCTGCCCCCGTGCTGAGGCAGTTTATCGAAGACATCGGCAGCCCCGCGCTGAAGGTCAACTATGATCCGGCGAACATGCTGTGGTACGGCGTGCTAGAGGGCGTGCGCGAGCTGGCTCCGTACATTGTGCATACGCACGCTAAAGACCGCCATCCTGAGACGGAGAAACCCACTGTTGGGCAGGGAGCAGTACCATGGGACGAGTATATCGCCCTGATGAGCTCCATCGGCTACGATGGCTGGTACGCCGTAGAAGACGAGAGCGGGCAGGATGTGGTGGAGTCCTTACGGCAAGGCTTAGAGTTCCTGAAGAGGGACAATGAAAAAACTCTTTGCGTTTCTCGTCGCGTTCTTGCTTGTTTCTGCTGCGGCGAAGGCTCAACTTTACATAACGGGCGGCATT
>JANWYZ010000302.1 GCA_025054895.1 bacterium
GCATCGCCGAGGTCTACTGCCCCTTTTTGCCCGATAGTTATGGTGTCGCCGATCTGGCGCAGGGTGGCGCCTTCGGTGTCCATATTCAGGTTGCCTAGACCAAACTGCACTCCGCGCACGTACGACACCGCTGCGGGGTTCAGGTACATCTGCTCGACAGGATTGCGTATCAATGCGATTCCCGCTCCTGCCATGCCCCTGCTCGGTGAGCCGAAGAGTGAAACTTCATCTGCACACACGCATGCAGCCAGCGTTGCCCACAACGTGAAAGCCAGTAACATTCGCTTGCTCATGGCATGTCCTCCTAAAGCTCCAGAGTGCCGGTACCCAAACCGGTCGTGAGCAGAATGCGTGAGCCGTCCGGCAAGCCCGGACTACTTGTCACGTTCGCCCTCAGAGTAACCTGCACGATATTGTTGCCGCCCTGCGTCACAATCTGCGCCAGCGTGTTCAGGTTGCCTGATTCCACCGTAGCTCCCAAACAAGGGTCTGGCCCCGCGCCTTGCACGGTGACTGCGTAGTTGTTGCCTGTGGTGCGAGTAAGTGTTACGGTACCGGTGACGGACACATTGAAAGTCACCTGCGCTTGGTTGTCCGAGAAGGTAGCGTTGAGGTGGAAATTGTTCATGGTGATAGTACTCGGCAAGGGCGCGCCTTCAGGAACCTGCACCTGCGCCGACTGGATGCGCTGGCAGATGAGAAACCGGCGCACGTTGCCGATGGTCACGTTGGAGCTGGCGTTGGCGAAGGAGCCAGTATAATTGGCGGTTGCCTGTCTGGTAACGGCTCCACCGTTCCGGGACGCAGGCGCTGTGCCTACAAGCATCTCCATCGTTTCACCCGCCGAACGCCCCAGCGGGTTGGAGAAGGGCAGGCGTCCTTCCTCCTTTAACCCTGCACCGCAACCTGCCAGCAACGGCGCAATCAGCAGTAACAGCCAGATGCGTCTTGACATACTCTTGAGAACACCTCCTTTTAGAGTATGAGCAGGTTACTTTTTCGTGTCCCGTAGTCTGGATCCCTGCTACGGAGGTAGTGTTACAGAACATTTCCTTCCCGACATTATGGCAATCTGAGCTGTGAAACGAGAAACAGGCTAACTACGTAACCGGAATACAGCCTTGCTTGAGCCTTGCTGGCAGGGATGAGGAGCAGCTGGCTCATGAGCCGCTATGGTTGAGGCGGATGGTAGAGAGTTTCGTCGGATGGAGCGATCAAGCCAATCGGGTTCGGCGCTCGTCGCTTATATTTTTGCACCGCTTCCGAAAGAACCGCCGGCAGGAAGTGGATTTCATCATAGAGAACGCTGATGGCGCTTTGGCAGGCGTGGAAGAGAAGGCATGCGCAACAGCGCGTTTCCAGCGATTCAAGAGGCTTCTCAGCCTGCGGATGGCAACCGTTTTGCATGAGGTATCGTATTATACTGGGGTGAGCGGACGCTGCCGTCCGGTGAACAGTTGTAGGCGCAGCCCATCTCCAAGATGGTTCACCCCGTTCAGCGTGACGGCAGCATGGAAAGCGCGCCTGTGTGCGAACGGATAGGTTGCCAGTCTTCATCTTAACAGAGCAGGAGGTATCAGTTGCAGGAAGAACAGCAGAAACAGGGCCCGACTTTTCGGGAACGGTTATGGGTGATAGGCATCGCGCTAGCGGTGCTGGCAGTGTTGATACCCGGTTACTTAGACCTGCGCAGGCGTTCGCTGAACGCCAGCTGTCTCAGCAATATGCGTGAGATGTCCAGCGCGTTGCGTACCTATATGCTGGATTGGGACGAGACTTTACCTCTCGCCTACTACCGCGACAAGCAGAAGGACAACAAACTGGTTACGTGGACGATGCTACTGGGCGGGTACATAGACGCCAAGCGGTTCTACTGTCCAGCAGACCCTGCCAAGCAGGGGCCGCCCTACATAGACCCCGACTCGGAGCAGAAAAGACACGTCTCGTATGGTTTCTTTTTGCCTGCGTCAGGGCTACGTCCAGGTAGATTGTCTGCGAGCGGCTCCCAGCTGGCTGTGATTGCTGATAGCGCACTTGATGGATTGAACACACACCCAGTGCCCGATATCCCTGCCGAGCAACAGGCGTTATTTTTGGGGTTCGATACGCCAGACAATCGCGACGACCGGCGCGCGCGTTATGTGCAGAGGCTGGCTGTCTTCTCACGCGGTGGCAAGTGGAACGACTACCGCCGGCTACGTGCTCGACACGGTAGCACCATTAACATGCTATTTGCAGACGGACATGTAGGCGAAGTGCCCGCCAGTGTGCTCGTCATACAGCGAGATAGAGATGGCAAGGTGATCTCCCCATGGAGCGCGTACCTAATGCGGTCGGAGGTGTATTGATGTGTTGGTCGCAGGAGCAGATGGAGGAGGTTCCAAACTAGAAGCAGTTGTGCTAAACGAGGCGGGCGAGGTGGTAGCGCGGGCGCTAAGCGGTGGAGTGAACCTCAATTTTGTATCCTTAGAAGAGTGTGAACGTTCGGTAGAAGAGGTTTTCACTCAGATTGCCGAAGCGGTGGAGCGCGAGCAAGTAGCGCTGATCTACTCGGTGATGCTGGCGGATATCCCCTCGATTCGCGCCCTTATCCAGCAGGCTTTTCCCCATGCGGAGTGGCATGGTGCACATGAGCACCGGGCGGTGCTGGCGGCGGGGGGTATCCTTGAGCCTTACGGCATTGGCGTGGTAGCAGGCACAGGTTCCAGCACAGTGGGCTGGAACGGCGAGAAGAGGCATACGGCTGTAGGCGGTTGGGGGATGTTGTTAGGCGATGAGGGCAGCGCAACCGACATCGCGATACAGGCGTTGCGAGCGGTAGTTCGTGCAGCAGATGGACGCGCAGAGCCCACTATCCTTAGCGAGGAGACGATGCACTACTTTGGGCTGAAGCACCTGTGGGAAATCACTCGTCGCGTCTATCGCGATAACCTGCCTCGTCATGTACTGGCAGGTTTTGCGGTGCGGGTAAGCTGTGCAGCAGACGCGGGCGACCACGTGGCGCAACGCATCCTGCGCGAAGCAGGTGAAACGCTAGGCAACGATGTGCTGGTAGTGGCGCGAAAGCTATTTGCGTCGGGGGAAGCATTTCCGGTGGTGTTGGGCGGAGGGGTGTTTCGGGCGGGTGAGTGGGTGATTGCTCCTCTGCGCGAACGGGTGCTGACGGAGTTTCCCAGAGCGCGAATCATCCTGCCCGATGTTTCGCCGGCAGTGGGGCTGGCGAGGCTGGCGTTGAAGGAGATAGGTCAATAGGAAGTGATTTCGTCGGCGCGGGTAACACCCTGCAAGACGGTCTCTGGGTAACGAATAGACAACCATCATCGTGGGCAAATCATCCGCCGGTACGAGAGGTCGCGACGGAGCGCGACCCTCCAGTAATGTCATGCTGAGCCGAAGGCGAAGCATCTCTGAGATTCTTCGCTTGCGC
>JANWYZ010000303.1 GCA_025054895.1 bacterium
GCGGTGGTTCGGCGGCGGCGGCAGCGGCAGACCTGTGTATTGCTGCGCTCGGCTCCGACACTGGCGGTTCCATCCGTCAACCTGCTGCGTTGTGTGGCGTAGTGGGAATGAAGCCTACATACGGGCGCGTAAGCCGATATGGACTGGTGGCGTACGCCTCTTCGCTCGACCAGATTGGTCCCATCACGAAGGACGTGACCGATTGCGCCCTCTTGCTCAACGCGATTTGCGGCAAAGACCATCGCGACTCCACCAGTGTAGACCTGCCTGTGCCCGACTTCACCGCCTCGCTGACGCCGAACGTGAAAGGCTTGCGCATCGGCGTGCCAAGGGAGTTCTTCGCGCAGGGAGTAGCGCCTGAGGTCGCACAAGCGGTGTACGATGCCGTGCGTGTGCTGGAGGAGGCGGGCGCGGTCGCCGAGGAGACCTCGTTGCCCTACATCGAGTACGGTCTGGCGTGCTACTACATCCTCGCGCCGGCGGAAGCGAGCTCCAACCTCGCCCGCTACGACGGCGTGAAGTACGGATGGCGTACTCAGGAGCTGGCAGGACATATCGGCATGGTGGAGAAAACGCGCGGGGAAGGCTTTGGCGCCGAGGTCAAACAGCGCATTATGATTGGCACCTACGCGCTCTCCGCTGGCTACTACGACGCCTACTACTTGAAAGCACAGCAGGTGCGCACGCTCATTCGACGCGACTTCGACCGCGCTTTCGAGCGATACGACGTGCTCATTACCCCCACCTCGCCGACGGTCGCGTTCCGCATCGGCGAAAAGGCAGACGACCCACTGGCGATGAAGCTGGCGGACGTGTGCACCATCCCGGTCAATATCGCTGGGCTTCCTGCGCTGGCGATGCCCTGTGGTTCTCATGACGGGCTGCCTATTGGTTTGCAAATCATCGGTAAGCCGTGGGATGAGGAGACCATCCTGCGCGTCGCGTACACATACGAGCAGGCAACCGACTGGCATCAGCGCAAACCAGCGCTGTAAGGGGGTGTTCCGTGTCCTTCCTCCGCAACCTGTTAGAGAAGTGGAGGCAGTGGCAACTGCGGCGGTTGCGTCACGGACGCACGCAAGCATTGTGGGAGCGGACAAAGGAGCGCGTTGCAAAGGTGCTACGTGTTTACCGCTCGCTTCCCGAATACCAGAGGCAAAGCTTGCGTGAGATCCCCCAGAGCCTGCAGCGCTTGCAAGAAGGCATCTACGAGCACCTGCTGGTACAAGACCGTATTCTGGTGCATCTGCCCCCCAGCAGGTGGTGGCAGCAACTTTGGTATACAGCGCTGACCTGGTGGTACGAGCATCGCAAAGAGTATGCACTGGCAGACACTTATCGGCAGATGTTACATCAGCTGGACGAGGCAAGCCGCGACCGCTACCGTGTTTTGCAGCAGGCAAAGCAGATAGAGGCGCAGGTAGAGCGGTGGTTGGTGGAGTTGGATGTGCTGCACGACAGGATGCTGCTGTTGCGCTCTCAGCCCGTGACGGCTCCTGAGCCTCCGCCGGGGCTGGTAGAAGCGCTGCAGACTCTGCAGCAGGAGATGGAGGCATACCAGAGGAGCATAGAAGAGGTGCAAGAGTGGCTGGATAGACGCCAGAGATGAGGTGATGAGCATGACCCTGCGTGAGTTCACCAACACCACCCGCAAACAGGTTCTGGAAGCCCTGCAAAACAAACAGGCGCCGCCTATCGGGCACTTCGACCGTAAAACCTTCGAGGAAGCGATGCAGATGCGCGAAGTGCAGATGGGCAGCGCAAGGTACACTCCGCACAGCGTGATACTGGAGTTTGTGTTCTGGCACGACAACCCCGGTGCCCCGCTGATACTGTGTGTGGAGGTAGATACTCCTGAACCGGTGGTCTTCATGCCGGTACCGGAGTGGGTACAGGAGGATGTGTGGCAAGGCGAGGTGAAAGGCACTTTTCGGTTGCGCTCCGAGGCGGAGCGGTTACTTGAAGCGTTTCGACATCATGTGTTGGAGTGTGAGAACCCGCACTATTTTGAGGAACGCCCTACACCAAGGAGAGAGTAAGAGATAGGAGTCGGACATTACAGCGCGGTAACGTTTGTAGTCACGCACGTGAGTGCGCACGATAGCAGCGCTGGCTCACTGTACAACGCAAGAACAGAGGTTACACTATGCCAAATATTGGTTACGATCATCGTGCTGTCACCATCGACGGCAAACGCACCCTGTTGCTCAGCGGGGCGATACACTATCCACGTAGCACTCCGGGCATGTGGCGCTCGCTGATGCAGCACAGCAAGGAGGCTGGGCTCAACGCGATTGAGACCTACGTCTTCTGGAATCTGCATGAGAGACGACGCGGAGTGTACGACTTCTCCGACAGGTTAGACCTGCGCCGTTTTCTGGACACTACGCAGGAGTTCGGCTTGTACGTCATCCTGCGCATCGGTCCGTACATTTGTGCGGAGACCAACTACGGCGGGCTGCCCGCTTGGTTGCGCGATGTGCCCGGCATCCAGATGCGTACCGATAACGAGCCTTTTCTGCGCGAGATGGGGAGGTGGGTGCGCTTCCTGTGCGATTACCTCCGCCCATACTTTGCTCCCAACGGCGGTCCGATCATCCTGGCGCAGATCGAAAACGAGTACGGTAACATCGCGTGGCGCTACGGCGAAGAGGGTGAGCGCTACCTGAAGCGACTTGCGGAAATGGCAGAAGCGTTGCAGGTGGGTGTGCCCTGGGTAATGTGCAAGGGTAGTGCGCCGGGCATTATCGAAACCATCAACGCCTTCTACGCTCATCCACTGTTAGACGAGTACTTCACCCAGTACCCCGACAAGCCGGCGCTGTGGACGGAACACTGGCCCGGCTGGTACGACCTGTGGGGCTATCCGCACAATCGACGCACGCCCGAGAACGTCGCCTACGCGGCGGCGCGCTTCTTCGCGGCAGGCGGCACGGGCATGAACTACTACATGTGGCACGGAGGCACGAACTTCGACCGCGACGGCTCGTTCCTGCAGACTACCAGCTACGACTACGATGCGCCGCTGGACGAGTATGGCTTGCCTACCACCAAGATGTACCACTTAGCGCGCCTGCACCGCATCCTGCAGGATTATGCCGACGTGCTCGTGGAGAGCGAGCGCGCCCGCCCCGAAACGCTGGAGGAAGGTGTGCTAGTGTATGCCTACCAGCATGCGGGGCGCAGCCTAGTCTTTCTGTGTCACGATGACCCTCAACACGAAGTGACGGTTTCCTACGAGGGGCGCCGTCACACTCTGCCGCCGCAGTCGGTGACGCTCATCGGCGACGGGCAGCCGCTGATGAACACGGCGCAGGTCGAGCCGCAGTGCGTAGTGGAACGGCGCATGAAGCCCTGCGATACCCAGCTGTCTCCGTTCCAGTGGTGGGTGGAGCCG
>JANWYZ010000304.1 GCA_025054895.1 bacterium
AATAGCTCTGCCAGCGTCATCAGTCACAACCTGTACGACGTGTTTGGGGTGTTGCGCTATCAGCAGGGTAGCGCGCAGACACCGTGGAGGTGGAGGAGCAGAAGAGTGGGAGACGACGGACTGTTAGCAAATGGTGCCTCTGGTTATATAGCAGGAACGGCTGTATCCACAGGTCTGGAAGACATTTTCCTGAGGCTTTTCTGCGAACACCTGTGCCGTCACGTGAAGCCGGATTACCTGCGTCGGGCGTGCGTGGAGGCTTGCGTCGCAGAAGGGGGCAAAATTATCAGACCTGCTCCTAAGCCCACGCCAAAACCGGTCCCCGAACCACCGGGTAAGCGAGTGAAGTGTGCAAAAGGAGAGTGCAGTACGAGCGTGCCGGGAGATGTCGCCACCTGCTGCCCTGATGGGCGCCCGTTTTGTGGTCCATCCAAGGATTACGTCCCTATCTGTGGTATACAGGTCGAGCCACCTGTTCCTGAACCCCCAAAGTCCGACGAGGAGTAGGAGGTGAAAAGGACATGAAACAAGACAGTATTGAAGTCATACACACCGTGGGCTATCTTGCCTCTTCCCTCGATGGTGGCGAGAGGGTTGGTATTGTTAGGCAATACTGGGGCAAGGATTCGATCCGCTTCGACGTTGGCGAAACGACGGGTATCGTGATGCCTAACGGACGCTTACTCTATATAGACCACTCCAGGCGACGTGCGGAGTGGCTGCGGGCGGAGAATCTCAGCAGCGAATCCGACCGGTCTCTGTTCCTTGGGACGAACGTTGACGCTGTGTTATCTGAGTTGCGTCGGTGGTTGCAAGAGCGAGGAGTGGTTCTTGGTAGTCGCCCAACACACTTTCACACCATATACCTCGGTATACCCTGTACTGTGCTCACCTATTACGACGCGCACAGATTCCCTGTCTTAACAGTCTACCAGCCCAAACAGCGTGGTGGACCCGGGTTGCTGAAGCTGTGTCTGGTGGTTGAGAAAGGCATACGTGCGGTGTTTGCGTGGGACACGGTAGAGTATGCAAAGGTCAAGGTATCTCCATCCGTTTTCGCTGTACCGTCGGGGTATACCATTAGCGAGGTCCGCTCTTGAGGCGTAGTACATGCGATAAGTACCAGCCGGGCACCGGCGGCAGGCACAGATTCTCGTCCTCCGGGTGAGTAGTTCGGCGGAAGCCTCACACCGCGGGCAACATCAGCTGGCTCCGTTTGCGGGGAACAGCTTTTAGATTGTGGTATTTCGCAACGTGCGTTCCCCGATGGAAATCGGGGGGCTATGGGTTGAAAAAATCCGCCTTCGCGGATTGGGAAACCTGCGCAGGCAGGTTTTGCCTTCATCATAACCCACCACTTCAATGGTGGATTATTAGGGGATTTGCCACAGCGCCGGCGAGGTTGTTTCTGGTGAGACCCTGTGGACGCGACGGAGCGCGTCCCTCCAGTGGCTCGGCAGGGGCCTTGCTCCATTACAAGATACATGAGCCTCTCGCCAGGCGAACTTGCTGGTGAGATGATGCTCAGCATCCAGCGTGGTGGTTACTGTCCTTTGTGGTGCAGTAGCCAGAGATGATAAACCACCAGCGCTTGTAGCAGACTAAACAATACCAGCATGACGCTGTTGAGCACGTACACAGAGATAAAGAAGCCGGTGAGGCGGCGGATGAGCAGAATCAGTACCGCTCCCAGCAGCAGGTTCGCGCCATATACCAGCATCCAGCAGCCGATAAACTCCAGCGACCTCTGGATCGCCTGCGTTACCTGCTCACGCTGGGTGCGCCATACCCGCCTTGCACCCAGGTAACCAATGAGGGAGGTCAGCAGTATCAGCACGGGCACATACAGCTTGTCCATGTCAATCTCCGGCGCGATAGAGCCAGCGCCCCAACGCTTCGCGCAACACATGCCGCATCAGGTCCAATCGCTCGTCCGTGCCGTCGGTGTCAACTGGCGTGTCGTCCGCGACCACCGGAAATACTTTTAAGCCGTAGCGCTCGAAACGGGGCACAGCGCGGGGCAGGTGGAGAGAACTACTCACCAGCAAAATGCGCTTTGCGTTGCGTTGAAGCAACCGCGGAGCAATGCGGTGTGCTTCCTCAGCAGTAGTTTGAGCGTGTGGCTCCAGCAAGATAGCCTTTTCGGGTACCCCCAGCTGGCGGGCGAGAGCAGCTCGCACCTCCGCTTCCACTGGGGAACCCGCATACGATGTACCTGACAGGACGATGAGGGGCGCAAACCCGCGATGATACAGGGTGATACCCTGTATAGCTCGGCGCAGGGAGGAATCGCCCAGTGTGCCATCCCGGTATACGCTTCCACCCAGCACCACGATGGCGTCGGCGGGCTGTATCTGGGAGGAGGTTGCCAGCGCGCGGGCAAGCACGTTGGGCAGGGGCGTGTACGCAGTGAGCAGTATCCCCAACACGCCCAGCAAACCCAAAAGGCGCAGTAACTTGTGCAGGCGAGTGTCCTGGTTCATCGTACAAACGCTTGTTCCGTACCAGCGCGCGTTGTTCCTGCCCAAACGGCGTCCTCTTACACCGCAGGAAGAGATCCACCGTGCAATGTTGCTCAGGGCAGCCATATCGCGCCTGTATCCGCCGCGCCCAGTACCTCTCCGCCGTACATCCATGCCCGCGCCGCCAGCCACGCGCAGAAGAGGGCGTCTATCCTGTCTTCAAATCGCTTCAACCCGGCTGCGGTCTCGGGAATATCGACTAGCCAGTCCGGCAAATCCAGAGGCGGATGCGGCAGACGCGCAAGCAAATCGATATACGCTTCCATCTGTCCCCGACGGTACAGGAGGCTTCTCCCCGGGCGCGCTTTGTACTCCAGGATGCGGGGCAAACCGAACAGCCTTACCATCGCCGCGTGGGGATAGACCTCGAAGGCGATGCGGCAGGGTTGCTGAACTGGCGGAGCGGGGTATGGCTGCACACTCAGCTGCTGTATTAGCAGCGTGCAGAGCTGCTCTCCGCGAGGCGGGTCTCCCAGCAGCCGGCGGCTTGCCGGATGACATGCCGCATGGTAACGGGCAAACCTCCTGCGTATCTCCGCCTCGACAGGACGTTCTCCCGTAAGGTTGGGCACCACCAGTGGCGCGTCGATGGCGATGACCACAGATTCGAGTTCGTCATACTTCGCTATCGTGCGGCAAATCTCGTCATCGCTGTACAGCAGCTGCGTGGGCAAAACCTCTTGCAAGATATTTTCGTGCCAGCGCAACATCGCCAGCCCTGAAAGAGAACGATTGCCCCACGCCAGGTCAATCCCAACGAAAAGCGAGCTGCTCATCGTCTATCTGCAACCCATCCTGACAAATCTGAAAGGTCGCGCTCCGTCGCGACCATGATGGCGGACGCAACGGAGTGCGTCCCTCCAAATGTGTGCA
>JANWYZ010000305.1 GCA_025054895.1 bacterium
AGCATGGTACGACTTGTGCGGAACGAGAACATGTCCAACATCCTGGAGAGTCTACCGCCACTAACACCTCCCGACCTGTCGGCGGTGCGGGAACGACTGCGTCTGCTGGACCCGATTAAGGTACACGGTCGAGTACAGCAGGTTATTGGTCTGGTCATAGAAAGCGTTGGTCCTGCGGCGCGGGTGGGCGAGGTATGCGAGGTACACTTCCAGCGCACGCGCCCACCTATTCTCGCCGAGGTGGTAGGCTTTCGACAAAATCGCGTGCTGCTAATGCCGCTGGGCGAGATGGAAGGTATCACGCCGGGCAGTCAGGTAGTAGCAACAGGTATGGTGCATAAAGTGCCTGTGGGCGAGTGTCTGCTGGGACGAGTACTGGATGGGTTGGGCAGACCGCTGGACGGAGGCGCTCCTATTGCGGCTGATACGCTATATCCCGTCAACCGCCAGCCGCCGAACGCTCTCATCCGCAAACGCATCACGGAAGCCATTAGTCTGGGTGTACGAGCCATCGACGGCTTGCTCACCGTCGGCAAAGGGCAGCGAATCGGTATCTTCGCCGGGTCGGGGGTAGGTAAAAGCACCCTGCTGGGTATGATAGCACGCTACACCAGCGCAGATGTGAACGTCATCGCTCTGACGGGCGAGCGCGGTCGCGAAGTGCGTGAGTTCATCGAAGAGGACCTGGGCGAAGAGGGGTTAAAGCGGTCGGTGGTGGTAGTGGCAACATCCGACCAGCCTGCGTTGCTGCGCATTAAAGCGGCGATGGTTGCAACTGCTATCGCCGAGTACTTCCGCGACCGAGGGCTGGACGTGTTGCTGATGATGGATTCGGTGACTCGCTTTGCTCTGGCGCAGCGTGAGGTAGGACTGGCTATTGGCGAGCCCCCTGCCACGCGCGGCTATACACCCTCCGTCTTCGCCGTCTTGCCTCGCCTGCTAGAGCGCGCCGGTACATCAGATAAGGGCACCATTACCGGACTATACACTGTGTTAGTGGAAGCCGATGATATGAACGAGCCCGTCGCCGACACCGTGCGCGGTATTCTGGATGGGCACATCGTGCTGGCACGCACGTTAGCACACCGCAACCACTACCCGGCGATAGATGTGCTGGCGAGCGTCTCGCGGGTGATGCCCCAGATTACCGATGAGGAACATCAGCAGGCGGCGGCGCAGGTGCGCAAAGTGCTGGCGGATTACACCGAGGCGGAAGACCTGATTAACATCGGCGCATACCAGCGAGGCAGTAACCCCGACATCGACTACGCCCTGCGCTACATCAGTAAGGTGCGCGAGTTCCTGCAACAGGGCAAACTCGAGGGATGCCCGCTGGAACAGACGATACAGCGGATGAAAACGCTATTCGTCGAATGACCGCAACACGACACCAGACTATGCGACGGTTTGAGTTCTCTTTACAAAAGGTGCTGGACTACCGCCAGCGGGTGGAGGAACAGGCGATACGCGCCTTTGCGGAAGCGCAGGCGCACCTGATACGTGAACGGGCTATGCTACATCAGCTTCTCATCGAGCGTGAAGAATGCCTGCGCCGCTCGCAGCGTCGCCAGCAGCTGGCGATAGAACTGCTGGATATAGAACAGACCTATCTATCTGCTCTGGAGGGTCGTATCGAGGCGCAACGCGAGCGAGTAGCGCAGGCAGAAAAGGTACTGCAGAAGAAGCGGGAAGCGTTGATTGAAGCTCAGCGCGAACGCAAGGTTTTGGAACGCCTGCGCGAGAAGCATTACGAGCAGTGGCGTCAGGAAATGCTGCATAGCGAACAAAAGAGCCTGGACGACCTTGCAACGGTGCGCGCGGTGCTATCGCCGGGTGTGTTGTCCCTGCGTCTAGGAGGTGAGACGCATGAGTAGCCTTTATGCGCAAGCGGTTGCCCGGATGCAGGCACTGTGGCAACGTGTAGAGCAGTTATCGGTCAATACATCATCTGCTACCGCGTCTTCCGAGTTCAGGCAGGCGCTGCGTGCCGCACAACGTGGGGCTATGGCGATGCTGCCGACCAACGTCGGTGAGCTCATAGCACGGGTGGCGCGGGAAGAGGGTGTAGACGAAGCGCTCGTGCGTGCGGTGGTACAGGTGGAGTCAGGGGGAAATCCCAATGCGGTCTCACCGAAGGGGGCGATGGGCTTGATGCAGCTCATGCCGCGCACCGCTGAAGCGATGGGCGTCGATAACCCTTTTGACCCTGAGCAGAATCTGCGTGGTGGTGTCCGTCTGTTACGCGGCTTGCTGGATGAGTTCGGCGATGTACGTCTCGCACTGGCGGCGTACAACGCCGGCGGACCGGCAGTGCGCCAGCACGGAGGTATCCCCCCATACGCAGAGACACAAAAGTTCGTGCAGCGGGTGATGGCGCTGTGGCAGGGTGAACGCCGATGAAACGCCTGCTGAAGGTGTTGATAATCTTCCTGATAGTGCTGGGCATCCCGTATGGGCTGGCAAAAGTGGGTGTTATCCCTGTAGCAAGGCTTACTGCAAAGAACCCTGCGCTGGCGAAGTTCGCCCGTACGATTGGGCTAATGCCCCGCAGGCAGACAGTCAAAGCAGACACAAAGCAGGAGCAGCCGCCGTCCCCTGCCTCCGAGCAATCTCCCGTAAAGCCAGCTGAGCCTCCACGTCCCGCAACGCCTGCGCTCACACCCGCTTCCGTGTCTGCGCCATCTGTCGACGCCACCAGCCGCCAGATTGGCTGGGTAGCAAAGGTGTACGAGAACATGGAACCTGAAGAGGCGGTGCGTATCATGGAGAGGCTGGACGATCGCGAGGTGGTCTCTCTATTGCGTCGCATGAAGCAGCGCCAGGTGGCGCAAATCCTCGCTCTCATGCCTCCTGACCGCGCCGCGCGTCTCTCCCGCACGCTGATGATACAACGGTAAACACCGTTTTCTGCCTTGCTGGTGCAACAGCGCACCGAACACTTTCCTGAAGCAGGCTTTCCTGTATCCTCAAAAAGAGGTATAATACAGGTATGAACCCCTTCCCTGGTATGAACCCGTATCTGGAACGCTACTGGCGGGATGTGCATTCGCGTCTCATCGTGTATGCGTGCGATGCCATTCAAGGGCAGCTCCCGCTGGGCATGGTAGCGCGCATCGAGGAGCGGGTGTACGTGGATGTGCCTCACGACGGCATCCGTCGCATTATCTATCCCGATGTGCACGTTTCCGAGGTACGAGAGCCTGTTAGAGGCGGAGGCGCAGCAACCGCGACTGCAGTGCTGGAAGCGGTGAAGACCGAACGCCTGATTATCGAGGTGGAAGAAGAACCGATTACCGAGACCTATATCGAGATTGTGGACCTGTCGGGTGGGCGGGTCATCACC
>JANWYZ010000306.1 GCA_025054895.1 bacterium
TTGTAGAACACCGCGGGGCGGTAGCTATCGTACCTTTGCTGGCCGACCAGACGGTACTGATGATTCGCCAGTTCCGGCTGGCGGTGAACGAGGTACTGCTGGAAGTGCCAGCCGGTACACTGGAGCCCAGTGAATCGCCGGAGGTGTGCGCCGCCCGTGAACTGGAGGAAGAGACCGGTTACCGTGCGAGCAGCCTGCGCCCTCTCTTCAGTCAGTATCTCGCGCCCGGCTACTCGCAGGAAATACTTCATGTGTTCCTGGCACAAGGGCTGGAACCAACTGCTCAGCGCACCGAAGAGGATGAACAGGTGGAGGTGGTGCCCGTGCCTCTCTCTCGCGCCGTCGAAATGGTGCTGTCCGGAGAGATTCGGGACGCCAAAACCATCGCCGCCCTGTTGGTCACGCATTACCTGCTGCTTAACCCACGATAGACTCTCAGCAGGTGTTGCGCTGTATGCTCCCATGTGAAGTGTCGTAGTACGTGCTTCCTGCCTTGTTCGCCCATGTGTCGCCAGCGATTGCGCAGGACAATCGCCTGCCCAAGACCGTCCGCGAGCGCAACAGGATCGTCGGGAGCAACCAGCCAGCCCGTCTCGTCGGGCAATACTACCTCCGCTAATCCACCCGCCCGGGAGACGATAACCGGCTTCTCCGCTGCCATTGCCTCCAGAGCAAACAACCCCAACCCCTCTCGACGCGAAGGTAAGACCGCTATATCACATGCAGACCACACGCTATCCAGCGAGGGGAGAAATCCAGTGAATCGCACCCGTTCCTCCAGCCTCAGTTCAGACGCGAGCCGAACCAGCGCGTCCCGCTGAGGACCCTCGCCCACAACCAATGCGAACCACTCTGGGCGCAGCGCCAGTGCTCGTAGCAACACGTCTACTCCCTTATCTTCCATCAACCGTGCGACGCAGAGCGCTACCGGCGCGCTCTCTGGTAGATTCCACTGCTGACGAGCGGCCAGCCGATCTATCATATCAGGACGTATGGCGTCTACATCCACACCGCCGGGAGCCACTTCGCATTTTTCCCCTGACTGTGGAAAATGGTGCAACCACGCTATCCGCACCGCCTGCGAAACCGCCAGAATACGCCCTGCCGAGTGTGCAGCGCGCTTCAAAAGCCAGCGGGCGGGTGGAGCCAGATGCTCTGGAGGCAGATTGTGGAGACTAAACAACCACTGGCGAGGAGGCAGCAGCGCCAGTACGCCTGCAGTCCGCAACCCATGGGCGTGGAAGAGGTCGTACCCCTTCTGCCAGCCCTTCGCCTGTAAAGCGCAATGCAAGTCAGCCAGTGGGTGCGGGCGGTCGGAAACCTCCCAGCGCAAGGTGCGCAGAGGCGACAAGGAAGAATGCATGGAGGCAGGACAAGCGATAACACACTCTACCCCTTCCTGCTCCAGACGAGGCACCACGTTCTGCAAAAAGCGCAGTACTCCGCCCGCTGCAGGGCGAGCCAGATGCAATACCCTCATGGCAGATTACGGCGCCGGACGCTCGGATCGCTCCGAACGCTCTGGCAGTCGGCGCACGCGCACTGCGACGC
The DNA here is from genome assembly GCA_025054895.1 of bacterium. Taxonomy (GTDB): domain Bacteria; phylum Armatimonadota; class HRBIN16; order HRBIN16; family HRBIN16; genus HRBIN16. The sequence continues at coordinate 1,552 of JANWYZ010000306.1, forward strand.
GCACGCTGGATGTTGTGAGATGTACACCCTCCACGGGACGCAACGCCACATTGCGCGCCATGTCGGAAGTGAGGTTATCGATGTCGATAGGCTCGGTCTCCACATTATGCACCTGCGCCAGCACCTCCGGCTTGCCTGAAATCACCACCGTGCGCGGCTCGATAGCGATTTCTTCGATAGCAATACTGGGGTCGGGCTTACCTTTCCATACTGGCGTCACCAGTACCGTTTTGGTAAGGCTCACCGGCGTGAGTTTCAGCACCACCCGTGTATATGAAGGGCGAATGGTTACCCCACCGCTGATGGGGCGGTTATCCGCGTCGAGGGCAACGATGGGCAGGTCCTCATCCACCTCCTCGCCCACCCTTTGCGGAACGGCGTTCACAATAAGCCGCTTTACCTGATTGACCTTCTCACGCGCGCCGGAGACCACCGCCGTTTCGGGAAAAAGAATCGGCGATAGATACACATACCCCTCCGGCGGTGTATTCACGAAGAGACACTCTATCTTGAGCTCTTTGCTGATACGCCGGGTAAGGGTAACCTGAACAGCAGGCGGTACCACCTCAACCTGCACATCCCGCAGCAGTTCTCTGGTCAGATTCAGCTGTACGGGCAGTCGCTGTTTCCCCTCGGACATGCCGGAGGCGTCTACCATCGCACGGATGGCTCGTGGCGCTATTTGCTCTACGCTGCTCCGCACGCCGGTAAGCACTACGGTGACCTGCGGGGGGTTCAGCGCAGGAGGTTCGTAGCCGTTCTGTATATGCTGCACCTCGACGTCCACCGTAAAACGCTGGGTGATGGTGGGGTTTCGCTCCGCATTGACATACAGCCATATCAGTATGGCGCTGCTCAACGCCATCAGCTTCTCCGGGATGTTTTCGCGCAGCACGCGCCACATGGTAGGCTACCTCCTCTCCGCTTGCGCCGACCGTTGTTGCTCCACCTGCCGACGCCAAAAGCTCCAGGCAGGACGCCAGCGCATGGTCTGGCGCAGGCTTTCCAGCGCCTGTTTTGGCGGCTGTGTGCTGAGTAAGCTCATCAAGCGTTCGCGCAAGGTATCCTCGCGAAAACCCCGCTGCAACCGCCCCGAAAAGGCGACCGAGATAATGCCTGTCTCCTCTGAAACTACCAGAGCCACTGCTCCCCGCTCGGATGCGCCGATGGCTGCCTTGTGGCGCATGTGCACGTTCTGGTCTACCATCGGGTTCTCGGTGAGTGGAAGAGTACATCCGGCGGCGATGATGCGATCGCCCCAAATCACCGCAGCGCCGTCATGCAGTGGGTTGCCCGGGTAAAACAGCGAGGTGAGCAGCTGGGAAGTGACCTTCGCATCGATGGACACTCCGGGTGAGACATAGTGGTCAAGCGCGGGATAAGGTTCGAACACGATCAACGCGCCCACCCGCTGACGCGCCATCTCAGTAGCAGCGCGCACCACCTCGTTCACAACGGACGTGAGGCTCTCGCGCCCAATAGGGTTGATGCTCTGCCCCCAAAAGCCCAGCCTTCCCATCTCCTCCAGCGCGTGACGCAGCTCCGGGTAAAAGAGGATAACCAGTGCCACAGGACCTAGAGGAAGCACCTGGCGCATGAGCCAGTTGAGGGTGGTCAATCCCAATTTGCCGCTGATGTACATCAACAGGAAGAAGAGAAACAACCCGGACATAATTTGCCACGCGCGTGTGCCCTTAGCCAGCAGGATCAGCCGGTATAGCAAATAAGCTACCGCGAGAACGTCCACCAGCAGCACCAGCGTGGATGCTACATCTAGT
>JANWYZ010000307.1 GCA_025054895.1 bacterium
GAGCCGAAGGCGAAGCATCTCCAGTAGCGAGCGAACGAGCTTGTGCGCTTCGCTGAGAATGACAACAGGTCACGGGACAACTTAGCTGCCATGCTGAGTATCAATACGGACACCGTTGTATACAGTCTCTTGTGGCGTCTCTGGAAGAGGACAGGGGGGACAGTACATGAATGCGGATACTCTTCATCGTCGCCTGACCATCATGCAGCAGGCGATGCTTCGTGAAGGGGTGGACTGTTTCGTTGCGGCGCCGTCAGTGAACATGCAGTATCTCACGGGTTTCGTAGAACCCGCTCACGAGCGTTTTATGGCGCTGCTGGTTCCAGCAGAAGGAGAACCGGTGCTGATTGTTCCGGCGCTCAGTGCAGAGAGTGCAAGACAGGAAGCCTTTGGAGTAGGCGAGATCCGGGTGTGGGAGGAACACGAGGGGGTAGACCCCGTGCTGCGCGAAGTAGCGCAACAGATGGACCTGGCAGCAGCAATTATCGCCGTTGACGAGGAACTACCCGCGATGTTCCTGCTGAAACTCCAGCAGATTCTACCCACTGCCCTGTATCGCCCGGGCACCGAGATCTGGGCGGCGGCGCGCATCCTCAAGGATGAAGATGAGTTGTGGCACATCACACAGGCGTCGCGTTATGCAGACAACGCGCTGGCGGCGGGACTGGCGCTGTGTGCTGTGGGCAATACCGAACGCGAGGTTGCCTGTGCAATACAGTCGGAGATTGAAGCACAGGGCGCAGAGATGGCTTTTGGGCTACCTATTGTAGCGGCAGGCAAGCATAGCGCCCAGCCTCACTACCGCACCACGAACACGGTGTTGCATCTGGGCGATGTGGTCGTGCTGGACTACGGAGCGCGCCTCAACGGCTACAATTCCGACATGACGCGTACGGTATGCGTTGGGGAATCCACTCCAGAAGTACAGAAGGTATATAAAATCGTGTATGATGCGCACTACGCTGCACGTGCCGCAGTCAAGCCGGGCGTTACCGCCGAGTCAGTGGATGCCGCTGCGCGCGCCGTTATCGAGAAAGCAGGCTACGGCGAGTTCTTCGTGCATCGTACCGGGCATGGCATTGGTCTGTCAGTGCATGAGCCGCCGTATATCGTGCAGGGTAATAAACAGATTCTGGAAGAGGGAATGTGCTTTAGCATCGAGCCGGGCATCTATCTGCCGGGTCGGTTCGGCGTGCGCATCGAAAACATCGTGGTTGTGACCGCCGATGGCTGCCAATCGTTGAACGCCGAACCACCACCACACATTCGCGAGGTAGGGTAGGGGGGTATGGTATGAGCATTCAGCAGGCGATTGCTAAACTTGTGGAAAAACAAAACCTGACGCGCGCTGAAGCCGCCGCGCTGATGGAAGCCACCATGAGCGGTCAGGCAACGCCCGCCCAAACCGCCGGCTGGCTGGTTGCTCTGCGGATGAAAGGCGAGACCGCCGAGGAGATTGCCGGCTGTGCCGAAACCATGCGCCGCTGCGCCGTGGCGGTGCATCCACAGCGCAAAGCGGAGCTGATAGATACCTGCGGTACTGGAGCAGACAAGGTAAAGACGTTCAATGTGTCAACAGCGGTGGCGTTCGTGGCGGCAGCGGCGGGGGTTCCTGTAGCCAAGCATGGCAATCGCGCCGTTACCAGCAAATGCGGGAGTGCGGACGTGCTGGAAGCGTTGGGGTGTCGTCTGGACCTGTCTCCAGAGAGGGTAGCACAGGCTATCGACGAGATAGGCATTGGCTTCCTGTTCGCGCGGGCACACCACCCGGCGATGAAATACGCCGCGCCCATCCGGCAGGAACTGGGCATACGCACCGTGTTCAATGTACTGGGACCGCTGACCAACCCCGCAGGCGCAACGCGCCAGCTTTTGGGGGTGTTCGCGCCCGAGTTGACTCGTCTGATAGCTGAGGTGCTGCGCGAACTGGGCACGGAGCGCGCGATGGTGGTGCATGGCGAGCCGGGGCTGGACGAACTCTCTACGCTGGGCGAGTCGCTGATCGTGCATGTGCAGGATGGAAAAATCCGCGAAGAGCGCATTACCCCCGAGCAGGTTGGCTTGTGCAGGGCTTCCGCGGAGGAAATCACTGCTCCAGATTCTGCACAAGATTGTGCCCAAATGTTATACCGTTTGCTGGCGGGAGAGAAAGGAGCCGCGCGTGACCTGCTTCTGCTGAACGCGGGCGCAGCGCTCGTGGTAGGCGGCAAAGCGAGCAACATTGCAGAGGGCATCCAGCAGGCTCAGGAAGCCATCGATTCGGGTAGGGCGCAGCAAGTGTTACAGCGGTACATCCAGTTCACGCAGGAGGCGGGCGCGTGAACATTCTGGGTACCATCCTCGCACACAAGGTTCAGGAAGTAGCCGAGGCAGAGGCTCGCCGCCCCTTTTCCGAGCTGGAAAAACGACTACCCGACACGTCTCCTGTGCGCTCTTTCCACGACGCGCTGACACGGACTGATGGGCGCGTAGCGGTCATCGCCGAGGTCAAAAAAGCGTCGCCTTCTAAGGGCGTACTGTGTGAACACTTTGACCCGCTCCGCATTGCTCAAACCTATGCTCAGAACGGAGCGAGCGCGATCAGCGTGCTTACCGACGAACACTTTTTTCAAGGTCATCTGGAGTACCTTCGCGTCATCCGCCAGAACATACCGATACCAGTTCTGCGCAAGGACTTCCTCATCAGCCGGTATCAGGTGCTTGAGGCGCGAGTTGCGGGAGCAGACGCCGTGCTGCTGATTGTCGCCGCGCTGTCAGACGGGCAGCTACGCGACCTGCTGGCGTACACGCACGAGCTGGGCATGGATGCACTGGTTGAGGTGCATACAGAAGAGGAACTGCATCGCGCGCTGGACGCAGGCGCAACGGTCGTCGGCGTGAACAACCGCGACCTGACTACCTTCCATACCACCTTAGAGGTCACCGAGCGCCTTGCTCCGCAAATACCCCCCGGGTGTATCCTTGTCAGCGAGAGCGGCATCGAGAACGCCGACGATGTGCGTCGTGTAGCGCGAGCTGGCGCACATGCCGTACTGGTGGGCGAATCGCTCATGCGGGCGGAGGATATTGGGCAGAAGCTGAGGGAGCTGGCGGAAGCGGCGCGCAGGCGTAATCTTATGTGAAAAGCTGCCTATCCACGCACGCGCAGCTCGTTGATAGGCTCCCGGAATGCTTTTTCCAAGCGTTTCATAGCGTCAACCATTTTATCCTGAATCTGTTCCCACCTCTCCACGTCTCGGACCCCGCCTTCTGCTATCAGGTATCTGATACGACAGGCGCGTTTACTCTCCAAGCGCTGCCAGTCGAGAGGAG
>JANWYZ010000308.1 GCA_025054895.1 bacterium
ATTCGGTGAGGTGATGCATCATGGCTTCCAGAGTGATTGAGGCGGAGTATGACGGCAAGGTGCTGATTCCTAAAGAACCGCTGGACCTGCCAGTGGGCAAGAAGGTACGCCTGAGAATAGAAGTGGAAGAGGCTTTGCAAACAGCGTCGCGCTTCGCCCAGTTATGGAAGGATCTTGCCAGTCGTCCTGCTAGAGGTGTTTCTCCAGATAACGAATCACTTCGGCGCGAGTACATCTATGGGGAAGACTGATGGATGTCTTCATAGACAGTTCGGTTCTGGTGCGCTTGAAAGACCCTGATCTTGTTCTCCGCCGTCTTGCTGAGGAGGCGATAGAACGGCTCGACGCCAATGGTTTCCGTTTACTACTCAGCGCACAGGTGTTGATGGAGTACTGGACAGTTGCTACACGTCCGCCCACTGCGCGGGGCGGATTAGGTCTCACCTTTGAGGAGGCCACGCTCGATGTGCAGGCGTACAGGAACTGGTTCGGCATGGTACAAGAGGATGAACGCCTCTTCAGCATCTGGTGGCGCGTCGTTCAGGACCACCGCGTGCTGGGTCGGCAGGTGTGGGATGCGCGTATTGCTGCCATCATGAGGCTGCACGGTGTGTTACATCTGCTCACGTTCAACGCCCAGGACTTCGCGCGATTTGACTTCATCCGCGCGTGGCTACCCCAAGAGGTAGACGCCATGTTTCGTGCGGAAGGCTAACGCACTGTAAAGCAGACAACACACGCTGACAGAGGCAGGTGAGGTGTATGGTTATCCTGTCGGCAGAGATGCAGAAGGAGTTACAAGAAGAAGAGCGCATCTATCCGGGGAGCGATGGCAAGCCGATGGCGGATAACACAAAGCAGCTGCGCTGGATAGTGATCATCTACACAGGACTGGCGAGCATGTTGAAGGACGCCCCAAACGTTTTCATCGCGGCAGACCTGCTGTGGTACCCCGAACACGGTCATCCTGAAATCCGCGTCGCCCCCGATGTGCTGGTGGCGTTTGGTAGACCAAAGGGCGACCGCACTGCCTATCGCCAGTGGCGCGAAGAAGACACTCCACCGCAGGTAGTGTTTGAAATTATGTCGCCCAGCAACCGCTTCCATGAGATGATGCAAAAGCTGGCATTCTACGACAAGTATGGGGTGGAGGAGTATTATCTATACGACCCTGACCGCGGTGTGCTGGACGGCTGGGTACGGCGTGAAGGACGCCTGCAGCCCATCGAGCAATTGCAGGGGTGGGTCAGCCCGCGTCTGGGTGTCCGTTTTGAACTGGATGAGGATGGGCAGCTTATCCTGACACGCCCCGATGGGCAGCGGTTCCTCTCGCCGGAGGAGATAGAGGCACAACGTGAGGAAGCGTTGCGCGCCGCAGAGGAGGAGCGGCAAAGAGCTGAGCAAGAGCGTCTACAGGCTGAACGCGAACGGCAACGCGCCGAGCGATTGGCTGCACGTCTGCGCGAACTGGGCATCGAGGACGTGGAGTAACCGGCTATACCATCTGCGCCAGCGCCTCCAGCTGTGCGGTGCTGGGGGCAAGAGCGCGCAGATACTGCTCACAGTCGCGCATCGGGTAGAGCAGGCGGTCGTAACGAGTATCGGGCACGCTGAGAGGCACACGGTCCTCCAGCAACCATGCGCAGAGAGCGTTTACGTGCGATAGCAGTTTCTCGGAGGCGGGCATCTCCACCCTCAGTAATCCGTAGAGCAGGCTGCCCTTCGCCGGGTCGTGCAAGCGCAGAAACCACGAATACACTGCCGGTTGACCTGCGCGCGTGATAGCGAACACGCTGCTGCGCTCCCCCTTACGCAGACTGTACACTACCTGCATCTGCTCCGGAGTCAATGCTCGTTCCACACTGGTACTGGTCTTCGCTATCCCTATCAGCCGCGCCTCAGGCATCGCGCTGGCGAGTTCGGCGATACCGCCATCTACCACCAGCCAATCTTCCCTTCCCCGTTGGTGAAGCCAGCACAACCATTCCTGCGCCAGCTCGCGCTCCAGTATCTCGCGGTCATTTGAGATACGGTTGGAAGCCTGTTGAATGAGCGCAGGGTGAGAAGGCAGGGGTTCCGGTGGCTCAGTATCGCGCAAGGGGATGCCATGCTGGCGTAAACCGTCTACGTCCACGTAGCCTAAAGGGGCGTACAGGGCGTCTCGCTGTCGGAAGGGGACGCCATCTCGCAGGCAGCACATCCGCCTCTCTACGCGCGAGCGCACCACCGCCGACAGGTAAGCGTAGAATACAGGCACCACACCTTCATAGTACAGGATACGCTGACGCTGAATACCGTCCAGAAAGTGCCTTAAGGCGTTCGGCTGGGGAACAGGGCGCACGGGCTCTGCCTGCATCGTAGCGTGCTCAACCACCACGAGGCTTGCCACAGCGTCCTCAACAGCCGACTGTTGTATCTGGGCAAGCAGGTCCAGCTGTTCTGCCTGTGTTGGAGCCGCCCGCAGGCGGGAATGATTCTGCCTAAGATAACAGCGGAGTCGGTCCAGGGTGGTTGTCGGCGATGCCACCATGCGGTTCACCTCGTCGTGAAGTGTTCTCTGCCGCGCCCTGTTACTTTTACAGACGCAGCAGAGGCAGAAATGTTTCAACATATTGCTCCTAAAATGACCAGAGAGGCTCATAATGCCCCAATTTTAGATGGCAGGGTAGCCTTCGCAGCCTCTTCTCTCCCGAAATTCGGTGTAGAGCGTTATGCTCCTCCTGTTAAGCAAAAAAATTTTTCCCCTTATTCTTGGGAACCTTGTATATACTATACCCCGTATGGTATAATGCATACGTAAACACTTAGATAGGCTAAGGAGGTGTGGCGATGGCAACCCTGCAAGCGACAAAGACTCAGTGGACGCCTGCAGAGCTGCATGAGCGGCTGAACCGAGGCGAGGAGCTGTTCATCCTCGATGTGCGCAACCGCGACGAGTTCGAGGCGTGGCGCATCGAGGGGCGCAAGAAGATTCCGACCATCAACATTCCCTACTTCGACATTCTGGAGGCGGGTGGCGCAGACGACATCATCGAGTCGGTAATGAACTACGCCCGAAACGAACTGGCGAACCAGCTGCCGAAGGATCGTCCCATCCTCGTGGTATGCGCCAAAGGCGGTACCTCCGACCTGGTTGCGGAGGGCTTGCGCCAGCTGGGATATGAGGCGATCAACCTGGCAGGAGGCACTCTCGCCTGGGGCAACTATTACGCCACGAAGGCGGTGGTGGAGGAGCCTGCCCTGAGCATCTACCAGGTAAGCCGTCCCGCGCGTGGTTGCCTGAGCTACGTAGTGGTGTCGCACGGC
>JANWYZ010000309.1 GCA_025054895.1 bacterium
TGAACTCCGCATCGCTGCCAGAGATCCCCCGTCCGGCGAGCGTTGCCGCCTTTGCCGATTCGAACGGCTCCCTGTTGTTCTATAATCCAGTGGAGTGGCCGTTCGATGCCGATTGCGACCCAGACGGCACACCCGACACCAACTCTGGGCTTGGCAGTTGCAGCGACCGCACCCGTTGGTACAACGTGGCTGGCGCGCGTCGACACTCCGATGGCATGAACGTCATCTTTGCCGACGGCCATGCGAAGTGGGTCAACTACAAACGTTTCCTGAACGACCCGGAGATGTGGGGGGTGGATGTGCCAGCGCGTCCATATCCTAACCCAAGTCCTGTGTGCGATTACACTCGGTAAGCACGCTCTCGCCTTTCCTGAACACTGAGGACCGCCCGGCGAGGGCGGTCCTCGCCCATGCTGACCTGAGCAACTTGACATCGCTTGAGATATTCGGTATACTGCATGTGAAAATAGGAACGAATATTATTCTTATTATGAGGTTGGCGATATCCTGATGCGTAACACGAAGCAGCGACAGGTGGTTTTGGACATCATACGCAATACCGACACCCATCCCACAGCCGACTGGGTGTACGAGCAGGCACGTAAGGTCATCCCCAACATCAGTCTGGGGACGGTGTACCGCTTGCTGGGGCGTCTACAGGAAGAAGGGCTGGTCGCCCAGCTGGACGCCGGCTCTCGCAAAAGCCGCTTTGACGGACAGCCCGGCCCGCATCAGCATATCGTATGCGAACGTTGCGGACGAGTTGCCGACGTACCCGACGTGCTGGACCAGACGGCGACAGAGCGCGTTCAGCGGTTGACCGGTTACCAGGTGAGCACCCATCGTGTAGAATGGTTCGGGCTGTGCCCCGAATGTCAGGAGAGATAAACAAAAGGTTTCCCGCTGGCATCACGCAACTTTTCTATTGCAGTCCTCTTCGAAACGCAGTGAAGATGGTTGGGAACAATGTGCCCAGCCATTCTTTGTGTGATATAATTGCTCTGTGGAAAGCACCATGAACCCCGAGCGCGTCTCCATATATGTACATATACCCTTTTGCGCCAGGCGCTGCGAGTATTGCGACTTTAACACCTATGCCTGGCGCGGTAACATTGTGCGCGATACGCTTGAGGCAATATGCGAGCATATCCGCGTCGCCGATGCAGAGGGCGTCGTGGTGCCTACCATCTTTTTCGGCGGAGGCACGCCTACTTTCCCAGAGCCAGAACTCGTCATCCGCATTCTGGATGCTATCCGCTCGAGATTCAATGTATCAACAGACGCCGAAATCAGTATCGAGGCAAACCCGGGCACGGTAGACCGATCGCGGTTTGCAGTACTGCGACAGGCAGGTTTTAACCGGCTCAGTTTGGGGGTGCAGTCGTTCGACGACCGCCTGCTCCAGGCGTTAGGACGCATACACTCTTCCCGTGAGGCGATATGCTCTTACGAGGCGGCGCGAGCAGCTGGGTTTGAAAATATCAACATAGACCTGATGTTTGCTCTGCCTGACCAGACCCTGCGCCAGTGGCAACACACCCTGCGTACGGCGATAGGCTTACAGCCAGAGCATTTTTCCTGCTACGCGCTAACTGTGGAGCCACGTACGCCTTTCTACACGATGTATCGACGTGGGCAACTGAACCTGCCCGACGAGGACACCGACCTGCGCATGTACCTGTACACCATCCGCGCCCTCACTCGTGCTGGCTACGAACACTACGAAATCTCGAACTTCGCCAAACCGGGCTACCGCTGTCGGCACAACATAGTGTACTGGCGCAACGAGCAATACCTCGGCTTCGGCCCAGGGGCGGTGTCGTATCGGAACGGTGTGCGCTGGAAGTGTCTGAGCAATCCGCGTCGCTATGTACAGGCAGTGCGCGACGGGCTTTCACTGGTGGAGGAGGAGGAACAGCTCGCCTGCGAGCAGTCGCTCGGTGAGACCCTGATGCTGATGTTACGCACCCGTGACGGGGTGGATGTGAGGACAGTGCAGGAGCGATACGGTGTGAATCTGCTACAACGTTACGCCAACCAGCTAAACCGCCTTCGCCGGTTGCGTCTACTGGAGGTTACCCCCGACCGCTGGCGCATCACCCGCAAAGGATTGCCGATAGCCAACACAATCTGCGCGGAGTTTCTGGCATGAGCGGAGAGCGTATCGATCTGCAGGAGGGGCAGGCTCGCTTCATAGTGCCGCGCGATCTTTTCTTTAACCCTCGGGCGCGTTTATCTCGCGATTTCGGCGTACTGGCGTTGCGAGCAGAAGCAGACCTGCAAGGACACCGCTTACACGTGATTGACCTGATGGCGGGCGTCGGCGCACGAGGTATCCGCTACGCGCTAGAAGCGCCAGTAGAGCGTATTGTGTTGAACGATGGCAATCCAGCGGCGGTGGAAGCGATACGTTACAATCTACAGCTCAATGCCATTCCATCTGATGTAAAAGTAGAGGTAGTATGCGAACAGGTACACCGCCTGTGCTACGCCGTTCGACTGCGCGACGAACGCTTTGACTGGGTGGACCTGGACGCCTTCGGCAGCCCTTCCGTATACTGGCACGCGGCGTCGCTGGTACCCCGCTGGGACGGCGTACTATATCTCACCGCAACCGATATGGCAGCGCTATGCGGCAAGCTGCGCGATCCTGCTGTACGCCATTACGGAGCGGTAACGCGCCCCTGGGAGTGCGGCGATGAGGTCGGCGCACGAGTGCTGCTCGGAGCGTTACAGCAGAGCGCTGGTGAGCGCGGGCTCTATTATGACCCCCTTTTCGTACTGGACGAGGGCTACGCAATGCGAATAGCTGTGCGCTTACGCTACGGAGCATCCACCTTCCCCGTGCAGCATGTCGGATGGCTGGTGAAATGCATGGGATGCTTTAGCCAAACCACCCTGCCTCTGCACGTCACAGTAGGCAGGTGTCGTGTATGCGATAGCGAAGATGTGCAGTGGGCGGGACCGTTGTGGACTGGTTCTCTCCACGACCCCGAGTTTCTGCATCTGATAAGTGTGGCGGCGCGTAAAGCAGGACATCAGGCGGTGCTACGTCTGCTTCGACTGATGATCGATGAGGTGGACTCGCCAGCAGGCTACTATGCTGCGCCAGAGCTGGGAAAACGCGCTCACCTGCGCCGTCTTCCACCAGTGGATGGACTGGTGCAACAGTTGCGACAGGAGGGATATATCGCCTCACGCACCCATTTTGAGACCGCCGGTTTCAAGACCAACGCCCCTTACCCAGTTATCCAGCGCATCGCGGGGCAGTTACAATAGTCGCGACGGAGCGCG
>JANWYZ010000030.1 GCA_025054895.1 bacterium
CCTGCTGCTAATCCAACCCTATGACAAGAACAGCCTGCCCTGGATAGAGAAAGCCATTCTCAAATCCGACCTGAACCTCGTACCAAACAACGACGGTCAGGTCATTCGCATCCGCATCCCGGAGTTGACCGAGGAGAGGCGTAAGGAGCTGATCAAACTGCTGCATAAGAAGGCAGAGGACGAGCGCGTAGCGATACGCAATGTACGCCGCGAGGTGAACGAGCACCTGAAAGCGGCGGAGAAGAAAGGCGAAGTGTCCGAAGATGATGTGAAACGCGCTGAACAGCAAGTACAGAAGCTGACCGATAAGTATATCGCCGAGATCGACCGCCTGCAGAAGGCGAAAGAGGAAGAACTGATGGAGGTGTAAGCGGAGCAAGGCTCCGGTGAGATTCATGGAAACCCTCTCCTCACAGGTTCGTGTAGACGATACCGCGCCAGCGGTGGCAAAAGCGCACGAGGCAGGTGTGGATTTTTCACGCCTGCCTCAACACATTGCGATTATCATGGATGGCAACGGCAGGTGGGCGATTCAGCGTGGTTTGCCCCGACTGGTGGGGCATCGCCAGGGCTACCGCACGGTGCGCCGTGTGGTCAAAGATAGCGCCGACCTCGGCGTGAAGATGGTGACGCTGTACACCTTCAGCACCGAGAACTGGCGTCGTCCCCCCCACGAAACCAGCGGTTTGATGGCGTTGATCGAGGAGGCGGCGCGCCAGGAGCTGCGTCAGATGGTGATTAACGGCATCCAGGTGCGCGTTATTGGGCGGATGCACGAGCTGCCTCACAGCCTTCAGGAGGAGTTGCGTCGGGGAATGGAGATTACCGCGCGAAACACGCGGCTTATACTCAACCTCGCTATCAACTACGGCGGTCGGGCGGAAATTGTTGACGCAGTACGCGCGATTGCGCAGCGTGTGAAGCAGGGTGATATCCAGCCCCAGGACATCGACGAGACCACGATCCGCGCCCACCTCTACGCCAGCGATATGCCTGACCCCGATTTGCTCATTCGCACCGCCGGGGAGATGCGCGTGAGCAACTTTCTCGTATGGCAAACCGCCTATTCGGAGCTCTGGGTAACCCCCACTCTGTGGCCCGACTTTCGCACCGAGCACCTGATCGAGGCTATCGTCAGCTACCAGCAGCGGGTGCGCAAGTTCGGCGGCATCCTGGATGAGGAATGAAACGTATCGCCCTTCTCGGAAGCACCGGTTCCATCGGTACACAGTGTCTGGATGTAGCTGCGCGTCTACCCGAACACATTCAGGTAGTGGCTCTTGCTGCGCATCGTGACCACGAACGTTTATGGCAGCAGGCGCAACGATTCGGCGTGCAACATGTTGCGCTGAAGGACGAATCCTCCGCTGCTTCTCTGCGCGAGCGTCAACCCGACTGGCATGTGTACACTGGCGATGAAGGCTTACAAGCGATAGCCACTCTGCCCGAAGTGGACATGGTGGTGGTGGGCGTAGCAGGGGTATGTGGTCTAGCAGCTACTGTGGCTGCGCTGCGGGCGGGCAAGAGCATCGCACTGGCGAGCAAAGAGGTGCTCGTAGCCGCTGGAGAGAGCGTGATGTCGCTGGCAAAGGAGCGAGGGCTGTCGGTGGTACCCATCGACAGCGAGCATTCCGCTGTCTTCCAGTGTCTGCAAGGCGAGCGTATCGAAGCGGTGAATCGGATTTTGCTGACCGCTTCCGGAGGCGCGCTGCGTGACGTGCCGCTGGAACAACTACCTTCCGTTAACCCCGAACGTGCCCTCCAACACCCCACCTGGCGCATGGGCGCCAAAATCACTATCGACAGCGCGACGCTGATGAACAAGGGGCTGGAAATCATTGAGGCGCACTGGCTGTTCGGCGTACCCGCGGACCGCGTGCAAGTGGTGCTGCATCCTCAGAGTATCGTTCATGCCCTGGTGGAAATGCGCGACGGTTCGGTGCTGGCGCAGCTGGGGTTGCCGGACATGCGTTTGCCCATCCAGTACGCCCTGCTCTACCCCGAACGAGTAGATACCCGTCTGCCCCGTCTGGATCTGACACAGGTTGGCTGCCTGACCTTCTCCGAACCCGACCCGCGTCGGTACCCTGCCCTGCAGGTAGCCAGAGACGCACTGGCTGCCGGAGGTACGATGCCTGCCGCCATGAACGCCGCCAACGAGGTGGCGGTCGCCCGTTTCCTGAAGGGAGAAATCCGTTTTACCGATATTGTGCAGTGCGTCAGGGACGTGATGGAAAAGCATACCCCTCAGCCTGCTGCACTGGAAGCCGTACAGCATGTGGATACCTGGGCCAGGGAACAAGCAAGGCTCTGGAAGAGTCCATAAACTGGTGACTTCCGTAGCGAATCGGCAGTGCGAAACGGGTATAATGAACGTAAAGCGCGTCGTCGCGAACATCAGTTTCCCGTTCTTGAGAGGAGCAGCTGTACAAAAACGGTGTCTGCCGGCGCAGGCCGTTGGAATCCGCGTAGACGGATTTTTTCTGTTCATAGCCCCCGTTTGAATCGTGGGGAAGGACGTTGCGAAATCCCAAAATCACAACGTAATAGAACACTGGCAGATTGTTAAGAGGAGGTTCCGCATTGGATTATCAGATATTGCAAACACTATTCTATTTCCTGCTCACCATTGGTGTGCTGGTGGTTGCACACGAATTCGGTCATTTCATCGTTGCGAAGTGGTGTGGGATGCGAGTCGAGGAGTTCGCGGTCGGCTTCGGTCCCAAATGGATTGTGCTGGCGCGCCGAGGCGACACCGAGTATACCATCCGCCCTATCCCCTTGGGAGGCTTCGTACGTATTGCCGGCATGGAGTCGCACGACGACAACCCTCCCCCTGGTACTTTCTTCTCTAAACCGATATGGCAACGCAACGCGGTGGTGCTCGCCGGTCCCTTCATGAGCCTGCTGTTGGGTTACATTATCTTTTCCATTATGGGGATGACTGTGGGGCTGGATATTGGCAAGCCGATGAACCGCGTGGCGCAGGTTCTGCCTGGCACCGAAGCGGAGCGTATGGGACTGAAGATGGGCGATGTCATCGTGGAAATTAACAAGCAACCCATCCGCGACGGCGAGCAGATGATGAAAATCATCCACAGTAGCCCCGGTAAACGTCTGTTCGTTCGGGTGAAGCGGGATAATCAGCTGATTCTGCTCAGCGGCGTGCCCAAAGAGTATGAAGTGGAAGAGGTGCAGGGCGGTAAAAAGGTCACCAAAAAGCAGGGGCGGCTTGGCTTCATTCCTGCACAGGAGATCAAGCGGTTATCACCATGGCAATCGCTGGTGGTGGGCACGCGCATTACCCAAAACCTCATCATGGCGATCCCCGAGCATCTGTTCACTAAGAAAGTGAAAGACAATGTGGGCGGTCCGGTAGCCATTGTACAGATGACGCACGTAGCGGCGAAGGAAGGACTGCATCGGGTGCTGAGCTTCATGGCGGCGTTGAGCATCAGCTTGGGCATCCTGAACCTTTTCCCCATCCCGATTCTGGATGGGGGACATCTCGTGCTCTATTTCATCGAGTGGCTACGCAGGGGACGCCGCCTCACCGCAAGGCAGCAGATGGCAGTGCAGATGGTAGGGCTGGCGATATTGCTTTCCATCCTTGTGCTGGTGACTGCCAACGACATCACCCGCCTGATAGCAGGGAAGCTGCCTCAGTAGCGCTAAGAGAAAAACATGGGGAGTGTCATACGGAAGGCGCGCGCGGCGGACGTTCCGGCGATGCAGCGCCTCGTAAACTTTTTTGCCGACCGCGGGGAGATGCTCCACCGATCGCTGGCGCAGTTTTACGAGAACCTGCGCGATTTCTTTGTGGTGGAAGAAGACGGCAGGGTGGTGGGATGCGCTGCGCTCCATGTGGTATGGCGCGACCTCGCGGAGATAAAATCGCTCGCTGTTGCAGAGGAGGCGCAAGGCAAGGGCTATGGCAAACAACTGGTGCTGGAGTGTCTGCGCGAGGCTCCTTGCCTTGGCATAGAGCGAGTGTTTGCGCTCACCTACAAGCCGCGGTTCTTTGAGAAACTGGGCTTCCGTGTATGCGACCGCGCCGAGCTACCCCGCAAAGTGTGGACAGAGTGCGTACACTGCCCCAAGTTTTACGATTGTCAAGAGGTGGCAGTGATTATCGATTTGCATGCGAGCTAACAGCAAGCGCGCCCGCCTCCAGTTCTTCTGGGCTCAACGCGCCCTTGCCGAATACGATAGGGAAGGTTCCACCATCGCTGAGGCGGCGCGTGCGCCCGTCCATATAGCACACGCTGAACGCCCGGCGCGGGATGTCAATAGTGTTCACCCCAGAACCGTGCAATAGCCAGTTGTGCAACAGAATCGCTTCGCCCGCTTCCGCTTCCAGATACACCACCTTGTCTTCGGGACAGTACATGGCTTCCTGTTCGGGAGTAATCGTGTGTCCCCACTCGCTGAGCAAGCCGAGCCGATGGGTACCCGGCACCACGCGCACACAGCCGTTCTCCTTCGTGGCGGGGTCCAGTGCGGTCCAGATGGTAACCACAGGGTCGCGGTCTAGCCCCCATTGCAGCCCTGCGTCCTGGTGCCAGGGGAGTACCGTCCCTTTTTGAGCGGGCTTGTTCATGAACATCGCACGATAACAGGCGATGGGCGCGTGCGCCCCGTACACGGTAGCGCAAATCTCGCGAAAGAGGGGCTTTTGCATGTAGCGCAGGAACACGGGGTCATACTCCAGGTTTTGAATCTTGCGATAGTTGAGCGTGGCGCCCTTGAAGCCAAGCGTCTGCTCTGGGGCGTCCTCGTATCGCCCCGTCTCGCTGTCCAGCTGCATCAGCAGGCGGTCGTAGTCGATGTTCGCCCTGCCCAGCATGATGTCGTCGATGCGCTGGCGCATTTGGTCCAGCTCCTCATCGCTCATCACCTTGCCCAAGCGCAAGTAGCCGTTTTTGAAGTACTCGCACCATTGTTCGTCGGTGATATACGTCATCTTCCTTTCCCCCTCTTCTCTCTGATGTTAGATTAGCTAAGATTAAGATTACGTTTGTGGCATCACGTTCTCCTGCAAAGCGCCGCAGTGCATAAAGCATCCACTGCAGGATTGCGCGCTACTGTTTACTAATACACAAATGGAAATAAGCTCAGGAGGGAAAGGCAACATGAGAATCCACCGCTGCACAGTGTGGTTGATAGCAGCAACTGCCCTGTGGCTGGTCGGCTGTGCGAAGAAGGAGACCACTACCACCACACCCCAGACTACCTCAGGCGAGAAGAGGGTACGCATCGTGCTGGTCACCAACGGCAGTTCGCCGTTCTGGGACCCGATGGAGGTGGGGATGCGCCGCGCCGCAGAGGAGCTGGGCTGTGAAGCCACTTCGCGTCGCCCGACGACCGACTCGCCTGCCCTGCAACGCCAGATTATCGAGGAGTACCAGGCGCAGAAGGTAGATGGGATTGGCATCTCCGTTATCGAATCCGACACGATTGGTCCACTCATTGACGAGCTGATGAACAGCGGCATCAAGGTCATCACGTTCGACTCGGATGCTGCGCAGTCCAAGCGCATCGCTTACATCGGCACGAACAACTTTGAGGCGGGCAAAGCGGCGGGAGAAGCGGCGAAAAAGTTGCTGCCTGAAGGTGGGAAAGTGTTTGGCTTTGTGGGCAACCAGAACGCGCCTAACGCGCGCGAGCGCATCGCGGGCTTCAAGGAGGCGGTGAAAGGCACGAACATCGTGCTGGTAGACGTGTTCGACGACAACAAAGACCCCGCCAAGGCGCGCGCCAACGTGGAGAACGTGCTGCAGGCGCACAAGGACGTGAAGATGCTGCTAGGGCTATTCTCCTACAATGGTCCACAGATTGCGGCGGCGGTGAAAGAGGCTGGGCTGCTGGGAAAGGTCAAAATCCTCTGCTTCGACGCCGAGCCCGAGACCATCAACCACCTCAAGCGCGGTGAGATTGACGCCACGGTGGTGCAAAAGCCTTACGAGTTCGGCTATCGCTCGGTGCAGCTGCTCTACAAGATTATCACCCTGGGTGATGTGCAGAAAGCGTTGCAGGAGTTTGAACAGGAATCGGGCTACAAGGTGGGTCCGAATAACGCCATCGACACAGGAGTGGAGATTATCACCCCGCAGAACATCGAGGAGTATCTGAAGCGGCTGGAGGCACTGGGGATTAAGTCATCGTAGAGGCTGCAGATGTTGCATCGGGAAATAGCGCGCCTTATCCGCACACGCGAGTTCGGTGTAGTGGTCGTACTCGTGCTGCTGGTGCTGTTCATCAGCTCTACAGAGCGAGGAGAGGCGTTCTTAGGTCCGATTAGCCTGCAGAACCTCTCGCGCCAGATTGCGCTATTAGGCGTGTTCGCTATCGGGCAGGCGGTGGTGATTATCGCTGGCGGCATTGACCTCTCGGTAGGCACGTTAATTGGCTTTACAGGCGTGCTATGCACCTGGTTGCTGGCGCGGGCGGGGTGGTCGCTGGGCGCGAGCGTGCTCGCGGTGCTGGCGTTCTCGGCAGGCGTGGGTATCCTCCACGCTCTGCTGATTAACCGCTTCCGCCTGCTGCCGTTCATTGTCACGCTGGGATCGCTGTTCATCTTCCTCAGCGCGGGGCAGCTGATGACTAACAACGTGCCCATCCCTGTTTCGCCGCAGGATTCGCCCTACTCCGAGGCGTTTCAGTTTTTGGGCAACGGCAAGATAGGGAACGTGCCTGTGCCGGTATACATTCTGCTCGCCGTACTGGTAGCGGTGTCGGTGCTGATGCACTTCACGGTGGTAGGCAGGCGCATTTACGCGCTGGGCAACAACGAAGAAGCCACGCGCCTCTCAGGCATCAGTGTGCTGCGCACGCAGATGATTGCCTACGGGCTATGCAGCCTGCTGGCAGGACTGGCGGGCATCCTGTACGCCTCCTACCAGAGGCAGGGCATCCCGGGAAGCGGGCTATCGTATGAGCTCAAAGCCATCGCCGCAGCGGTGGTCAGCGGCTGTAGCCTCAGCGGGGGGCAGGGCACAGTCATCGGCGCGGTGATTGGCGCGGCGTTGCTCAACGTCATCCTGAGCGGGATTAGCTTTGTCATCCAGCAGGGGGCTTCGAACTGGGAGGGCACGGTCGTCGGTTCCATCCTGCTGGCAACCGCTATCCTGAACCGCCTCCAGCAACAGTGGCTCGCCAGAAAGCGTTAACACACAATGAGGAAAAGCCATGAAGCAAATTGCGCCGGAGCAGTACCCAGAATTCGTCCTGTCCACCGACCTGTGTCCAGCGGTGCTTCTCCGCACCCAGTCATCGAACCTCCGCCTGTTTCACGGGCTCGAGCGTTGGGGACTGGGCGCGCCGACCGCCTGCTTTTACCCCAGCACAGGGACGGTGAAAGCGCTGCCCCGGGGTCAGTCCCTCACCCAACCCAACCTCTCGCAGGGCTGGCTGCTCGTCAGCTTTGCGGGGGCGGAAGGGTGGCGCGTGTTCGACGCACCGGTGCTGGTGTGCCTGCAACGCCGCCCACGACAGGTGAGATTGGAGGAGCAGGGTTTGTTCCTGCGCTTTGACCAGCCTGCAGGCGACGTAGTAGTGGCTCCCCTTTTCGGCTACGAGAAGCCGCTGCAGAAAGGTTTTTCCTTCCCGCTCAAAACCAACCTCCAGACGGTGCGGACATGGGAGTGGAGAGACAGTCTGCCCGAAAGTGTGGCGAAGCACTGCAACCTGTTCTACCGCGTGCTGCGTGCCATCCCCATCTATGCCGACGAGCAGTTCGCCGTAGAGGGCGATGACCTGCTGCTACGCACGCAGTACACCTTTCACACCATCCGCGATGACTGGGCTACGTCTCCCTATCGGATAGCCCCCATCCCGCCCCCGCTGGCGCTGGCATGGCTGGCAGAAGGGGAAGGATGGGCGCGTAAGCAGTTCCCGATGTCAACCGGGGATGCCGTAAGCGCCCCAGCCATCATGACGCCTTATGGTCCGTGGTTTGGGATGGCGGAGACGGAAACGGTAACCATCCGTTTCCCACTGTTGCTGCGCTACGTACACACTCAGGAGACCTACCCGTTGCCGTCGGGGAAGCTGCATCCGGTGGCTCAGCGCGCGCTGGATTGGGTGCGCCAGCGACTATCGGAGAAGTTCCGCCGCGACGACTGGCAGCAGGTGTGGGACCATGGCGGGGCGGAGAACTACTGCTGGCAGGTGATGGGCGACCGCTGGTACGCCAAAGCCATTCCCTACCTGCCCGAACAGACTCAGGCGCATGTGAAAGCGAGTCTTAAGGGCTACATGCGAGAACATGTGCTTCAAGAGAAACACTATCAGCCGTTTCGGGATGTGCTGTTGCTGGTTGGACCGGGCATCGGTACGTGGGGCGGTTACGACGACGCAGGCAAGTTCTCGTCCAATCTGCTGGAGACGCTGTGGTGTTACGCACACTACACAGGCGACTGGGAGACGATTCGCGAGCGGTGGAGCCTCATCAAACGCTTCTTCGTTACCCCATACGAATGCGACTGGAAGTCGTTTGGTCGCTACACCATCGCCGAGCTGGGCGACGAGGCAGCGCCGCCCCTGTATATGGCGCGGATGGCGTATCAGGTGGGCGATGTGGAAACCTACCGTTTCGCCTGCTACCTGTTCGTGCGCGAGCTGGTGTATCACTACATCAAGCAGGTGGGGCATCACTACTTCGTGCAGCGGCAACCCTGGCACTCTACCGAGGCGATGCCCAGCGATGTGTATTTGACCAACCTGTGGGCGGACATCGCGGGCTGGCAGATCGACGGACCGACCTATCCTCGCGTGACGGGGGAGAGGCAGTTCGAGAACCGCTGGGTGCGCTTCGGCAGCGAGGATGTGGCGCGATTCTACCGGGACGTGTTGGGCAAGGAGATTCGCGCAGAGATGGACTGGCTGGTGGAGCGAGCACGCGAAGACAAGACCCCTTATCGTCTTCACGAAGATACTGCGCACATCGCTCCCTCGCTTGTTCGCCTGCGTTCGCTGTTGCTGCGCGAGCCTGTGCAGAAGTTAGCGCAGCTGTCGCCGCCCGAAAGGTGGCAGCTGGGCAGGTCGGCAGATGGCACGGCATTTTGCCTGTCGTTCGTCTACGCCGCGGTCAAGCCGGTGGTGCAGAGGCTCATCCCCCGGCAAAGTCGCTCAGGGTGGCAGAAGGGTCTCGAACGCTACATGCCAGACCCGTTTCCCGGGCTGGTGCTGGCGGTAGAAGCGGAGAGAGGCTATCCCGTGTTGCGCTGGTGGGCGTGGGAGCCTCCTCGAAAAGCGCAGGACGTTCCCGCGGGCGACCGATGGAGCTTCGGGATGGTGCAGGCGGAGGGGTGGCAAAACGTCTCATGGAAACGGCATCGCCGCAACTGGAATACTGTCCTGTGGCTACCCCAATAGCATGGCGCGCTTTGTTTGTCGAGAATGATAGATTGTAAGTTTCTTTTGCAGCAGACCAACCGACCTTAACATTCTGTTAACACCCACTTAACCCTGAGTTAATACTTCCCTGTTACGATGATTGTTGCCAATCATACCTTTTCCGATGGGAGGACTTGCATGGCTGACGTGTGGCGACGAAGCCTTGTGGTAGCAGGGCTGATCCTCTTGCTCGGCGTGCCTCTCTGCGCCCAGCAGAAGCCTGCGCCGAACAGCGAGCAGACCGTCAGGTTGAAGGACGTCGTACGCAACACCCAGAAGCGTATCGCTTCCCTGCAACAGCAGAGCCGACAGTGGAGGCTTTCATTAGCAGCCCAGACCCAGCCAGACGACGAGAGCGGCAGTGAATCCAGCAATGGGGATGTGCTGCAAAAGCTGGAAGAGATCGAGCAGAAGCTGCAGGCGATGCAGGAAGCAATCTCCGACATCCAGGGATGGATTGAGGGACAGAACGAGAGCCTGATGGTGATGGCGAACGACATCACCGAAATCAAGCGTTTCCGCGCGGGGAACTACGTACAGTTCCAGTACCGTGACACCAACGAGCCGGGTGGTACACCGGATGCATTTGCGCTGCGCCGTTTCCGCATTTCGCAAACCAACACGGTAGACCCGCGTACCAGCATGAGATTATCCTTCGATGTGGCAACCGGCACCGATACGCTGCAGGCGCAGCTGCGCGACGCGCAGCTCATCTATGATATCGAGCCTTCGGACGTCAAGGTGGGCGTGCAGCTGTTACTTGGACAGCAGCCATTGCCCTTAGGCTACGAGCTGGAACGTTCCTCTGCCGAGCGCGAGTTCCCCGAACGCACTTATGCCAATCGCACGATGTTCAACGGCGAGCGCGGTCGAGGCCTGTACCTTCGATACGGCACGAGCATGAACTCGCTGGTACACATCGGCGTTTGGGACGCGCTGACCTTCAACGACCCTGAACAGCGGGGCAGAGCACCGGGCGTGGGCAATCAGCTGGCGATGAGTGGCGGCTTTCGCGTGTACTCTACCACTTACGATTTCGGCGTGTCCTACTTCGCGGGGAAACGCCCAGCCTTCACCGCTGGCAACCAGACATCGCCCGAGGTGGACCGCCGATTCCTGTTTGTGGATGGGAGCTACATCGGTCTCATAGTACCGAACCTGTTCGTGCGTGGCGAAGCGATGTTTGGCAAGGACCGTGTACCGAGCACAACCGCTGCCGCCAACCGCACAGCCAAGGACATGTTAGGCTGGCATGTGTTGCTGGGATACAACCTCTCGGCGCGAAATCAGATCGCTTTGCGCTACGAGCAGTTCGACGCCGACAAGGACACTGCTGGCAACTCGGTATACGGTTACGGCGCCGCATACATCTACTACATCAACCCTGGCGCGCGCGTCACCGCCGCGTACGAAGTGCTCTTTGACTCGGCAAGAACGCCCAAACGATATCACATCACCACTCTGCGTCTGCAATTCCGCATGTAGGGAGGTCACAGGATGAACAGGAACTGGCTGGTAATGCTCGTGGCAATTACAGTATCGGTGTCTGCGTCTGCGCAGCAAATTAGCATCAAAGGTTCCGATACCATGCTCATTCTCAACCAGCGATGGGCGGAGGCGTACTCGAAGGTGAAGCCCTCGGTCAGCGTGGCGGTAACCGGAGGGGGTTCCAGCATCGGCATTAACGCCTTCATCAACGGCGTAACCGATATCTGCGCCTCCTCGCGCCCCATGCGCAAAAGCGAGGTAGACCGCGCCCGCAGCCGTGGCGCTATCGCCAACGAAATCCCTGTGGCGATCGA
This sequence comes from bacterium, assembly GCA_025054895.1. Lineage (GTDB taxonomy): Bacteria > Armatimonadota > HRBIN16 > HRBIN16 > HRBIN16 > HRBIN16. Next base: position 11,199 of record JANWYZ010000030.1, read on the forward strand.
CGGACTGGCGATAGTGGTACACACCTCGAACCCAATAAAATCGCTCACTATGGACCAGGTACGGCGCATCTACATCGGCGAGATCACGAACTGGAGTCAGGTGGGCGGCCCAAACATGCCCATTGTGGTGTTCAGCCGCGACAGCAACTCGGGAACCTACGGTTTCTTCCAGCAGAACGTGCTGCAGAACCGCAACTGGGGTAAAGGTGTGCGCTTCCTGCCCTCCACCAGCGAAGAGGCTCGGGAAGTAGCGCGCACCCCGGGCGGCATCGCCTACGGCGGCGTGGCGTACTTCAAGAACAAGCCTAACCTGAAGATACTGCCTATCGCCCCGAGTGAAGGTGCAGAACCGATACCTCCTGATGAGCAAAACGTGCGAGCCAAGCGCTACCCGATATGGCGCTACCTCTACTTCTACACCAACGGCAAGCCCAAGGGAGCAGTTGCTGAGTTCATCAACTGGGTGCTCTCTCCAGAGGGGCAGAGAATCGCCGAAGAGGTCGGTTACTACAGCTTGAAGCCGCTATAAAACCTGTGGGCAAGGGGGCGGAAGCCCCCCTTGCCTCCTGCCCCGGAGGAGCCATGCGCTGGTTGGGAAAGATATTCGACCTGTCTGTCTACATCACTGGCATCATGGTCTCGCTGGCGGTGCTGGTGATGTTTTACTACATCGCCCGTGAATCCGCCTATGCTTTCCGGCAGACCTTTTGCTGGGGGTATCGGCTGGCGTTGTTGCCCGGAGATGCAGAACCATCCGCCACGCCAAATACCGCCCATTACTCCTCGCTGGTAGTGGTGAACCCAGAAGGAGCAGACGGGCTGGACGAACGCGAGGAGACGCTTCCCGCTCCCACTTTGGAGCAAATGCGAAGCGAAGGCGCAATGTTAGCTACCGCAACCCCTGTGGCTTCGGAGCTGTCTCAGGTCAGACCTGACGCTCTATACCGCGACGACTGGCGAACGCCCAAACCCGCCGAAAAAGGCGACCGATTTCTGCTGCTGGGGTATGCTTCGCCCGAATATGCTCAGTCTACCATGTACCTGGCTTGGGAACCCGACCACTCGTTTGAACCCCGGTTGCCGCCCTACCGTCTTGTGCTGCGGCTGGTACGCGCTCCCGAGGGAGTATCCGTCCAGCCCTTCGAGATTGACCTGAAGAAGCAGCCTTCGGGGAGGATCGCTTTACCGGCATGGATTGCCCGCTCCGACGCTGAGCGAACGCAGGGATACGTGTTCGCAGTAGAAGCCGTCCCGCAAACCCGAACCTTCTGGGCGACATTGCGCGGGCTGTTTACCGCCGAATGGGCGCCTACGCTTATCTACCCGCGTTACGGCATCGTGCCCTTAGTGCTGGCTACAACGCTGATGAGCCTTCTGGCGATGCTGTTCGCCACCCCGCTGGCAATCGCTACCGCCATGTACCTGAGCGAGATAGCCAGCCCGCGCGTCAGAGAGTGGCTCAAACCTACACTGGAGCTGATTGCCAGCGTGCCATCGGTAGTGCTGGGCTACTTCGGGCTGATGTTCGTCGCCCCCTCACTGCAGCACTGGCTGGGACAGGCTTTAGGGATGGAATCGGGGCGCAATCTGCTCACCACGTCCATCTTACTATCGGTGCTGGCGATACCGGTAGTGGCATCGGTCACGGAAGATGTTTTGAAAACCGTTCCGGAGAGCCTGCGCGAGTCGGCGCTGGCGCTGGGGCTCAGTCGAAGCGAAATGTTATGGAAAGTGGTCTTACCTGCGGCGCGTAGCGGTGTTATTGCGGCGGTGCTCATCGGCGCGGCGCGCGTCTATGGGGAAACGATGATTGTCTGGATTCTGAGTGGGGGCACAGCTGTTTTGCCTTCGTTTGACTCGCCAGCCGCTTTCATTCGCTCTCTGGTGAGTTCTACCCGCGGCATCCCCGATACAATTGCTATCGAGATGGGCAACGTCACCTTCGAAAGTGTGCATTATGGGCATCTGTTCCTGTTGGGGCTTTTGCTATTCTGTATCACCGTGATAGTGAACCTTGCGGCTCTGTATATCGGACGGAGGCAGGTATGGAGGGTATAGGAGACAGCGCGCTGGTAGTTGCCCGCTCTCTGCAATCCGGTCGTCGCCTGCGCCGACAGCTGGCGGATAAGCTGTTCACAGGCGCCCTGTCGGGTATTGCCCTGTTCAGCGTGGTCGCCGTGCTGGCGATTATCGGCGTCATCATCGTGAAGGGGTTGCCGATTATCAGCTGGAGCTTTTTGACAAGCCCTCCTGCAGAGGGCATGACCGCAGGCGGCATCTACCCGATGATACGCGGTTCCGTTCTGCTGATGGTGGGTACACTTGTCATTGTGCTACCTGTGGGCATCCTGGGAGGCGTCTTCCTGGCGGAGTACGCGGGCACGAACGTATTCAGCCGGTTCATCCACGCCAGCGTCGCCAGCCTGGCGGGCACTCCCTCCGTGATCTTTGGGCTGTTCGGACTGGCGGTGTTTGTCTTGATGATGAAGATGGGGGTAAGCCTGCTGGCTGGGTGTTTAACACTGGCACTATTTACGCTACCGGCAGTGGTGTTCACTACCGAGAACGCCATCCGCTCGGTGCCGGAGAGCTTCATCGAGGCGGGCATGGCGCTGGGGCTATCGCGCTGGCAGATTCTGTGGAAGATCGTCCTGCCCAATGCCATACCCGGCATCCTTACCGGAGTGGTACTCTCCACAGGACGCGCTGCAGGCGAGGCGCCGCCTATCTTGCTCACGGCAGGCATCTACTACGCGACCGGAGCCTTGCCGAGAGGCTGGGAGATTCTGAAACAACCTGTTGCCAACCTACCATACCATCTGGCGGAAGGTTACCGCCAGGGAGGAGTGATTCCGGAGGCGATTGTATGGGGCACCTGTCTGACGCTTATGCTGTTCGTATTGAGCATCAACATCTGGGCGATCATCGTGCGCACGAGGGTACGTCGGAGACAGCGATGGTAAGCAGCACCGCCTTTCTCGCGGGCGAGTATATCGCGGTAGAAACCTACTCGCTGAGCGTGTTCTACGGTGAAACGCAGGCGGTGAAGGACGTTTCATTGCCCATCGCCCGCAACCGCGTCACCGCGCTGATTGGACCCAGCGGGTGCGGCAAAAGCACCTTCCTGCGCTGCCTGAATCGCCTCAACGACCGCATCCCCGGTTTCCGCATGGAAGGCAGGGTGCGCGTGTTAGACGTAGATCCTTACGGTAAGCAGGTAGACCTGATTGAGCTGCGCCGTCGGGTGGGCATGGTTTTTCAGAAGCCGACGCCTCTGCCTATGAGCATCTACGATAACGTGGCTATCGGCGCGCGCAGCCACTATGGGTTGCGCGGCAAGAAGCTGGACGAAGTGGTGGAGCAAGCGTTACAACGCGCTGCCCTGTGGGACGAGGTGAAAGATATTCTCAAACGTCCGGCGCTGCAGCTGTCCGGGGGGCAACAGCAGAGGCTATGTATCGCACGGATGCTGGCGGTGGAGCCGGAGGTCATCCTGATGGACGAACCATGTAGCGCGCTCGACCCCATAAGCACCTTTCGCATCGAAGAGCTGATGATAGACCTCGCGAAAGACCACACAGTGATCGTGGTCACCCACAACATGCAACAGGCTGCTCGTGTGAGCGACTACACTGCCTTCTTCATGTACGGTGAGCTGGTAGAGTACGACTCCAGCAAGCAGCTGTTCCTGAGCCCCAGGCAAAAGGCAACCGAAGATTACATCAGCGGTCGGTTCGGATAGGGCAATGCGTCAGTCTCAGGTGAAAGTTTCACCCAAGCCGCTGTGCGCTATTGACAACTGACCGCATTCTCGGATAGAATAAATCGCGTTGGTTTGCGCAAAACTTGGTCTGAGGTGAGGAAACATCAGAACGGATCTGCGGATCAACGAGCGCATCCGAGCACGCGAGGTGCGCGTCGTGGACGAGAACGGCGTGCAGCTGGGCATCCTGCCCACCCGCGAGGCACTGCAAATCGCGCAGGAACGCGGACTTGACCTGATCGAAGTCGCTCCTCAGGCGAATCCTCCCGTGTGTCGCATCATGGATTATGGGAAGTTCAAGTACCAACAGGCGAAGCGGGAGAAAGAAGCCCAAAAAAAACAGCACGTGACGGAAGTGAAAGCCATCCGGGTGCGCCCCGGAACGGATGACCACGACCTGGAGTTCAAGCTGAATAATTGCATCAAGTTCTTAAAAGAGGGCGACAAGGTTAAAATCACTGTGCTCTTCCGCAGTCGGGAAATCACCCGCCCCGAAATGGGAGAAAAGGTGATGGAGTTTTTCAAGGACGGCGTTTCGGAACTCGGCGTCGTAGAGAAACCGCCTACGCTGGAAGGACGTACAATGACGATGGTTCTGGCTCCGAAACCGAAAGGCAAGTAGCGAGCAGACCGATCATCGTAAGATGCAATGGGGGAGGTTTCCCCCATTTTTCACGCAACACTGTGGCGAGGAGATGATTCGTATGCCCAAGATGAAAACGCACAAAACGGCGGCGAAACGCTTTGCTGTGAGCGGTAAGGGACGGCTGATTTGCCGTAACGCGGCAAACAGCCACATGTTCCTGCACAAAAGCGGTTCGCGCAAGCGCCGACTGGAGATTGAAAAAGAGGTCGACAAAGGCAACCGCTGGCGCATGAAGCGCTTGATCGGAATCTAAACGAAGGGGGATTGCAAACTATGCCTCGTGTCAAACGTGGCACGATGACCCATAAGCGCCACAAGAAGATTATCGAGCGGGCGGAGGGCTACTGGGGACGGAAAAAGAACGTATTCCGCCGCGCCAACGAGCAGGTGATGAAAAGCCTGCAGTACGCCTATCGTGACCGGCGCGTGCGCAAGCGACAGTTCCGCCGGCTGTGGATTACGCGCATCTCTGCCGCTTGTCGCGCTGAAGGCTTGCCGTATAACCGTTTCATCGAGGGACTGGCGAAGGCGGGCGTCGCGCTGGACCGAAAGGTGGTGGCGGATATGGCAGTGAACCAGCCGGACGCCTTCCGCGCACTGGTGGAGATAGCACGACAACACGCCACGCTAGCCACGGTGGGGTAGCATTGGAAGAGCGTATCCGTACGCTGATAGAAGAAGCCACACAAGCCATCCTGTCCGCCAGCAGTACAGCGGAGCTGGAAGCGATAGAAACCCGCTACCTGGGGCGTAAAGGGCAGGTGACCGAGCTGCTACGCGCCCTGCCCACTCTGCCACCGGAGGAACGGCCGCGCTTTGGACAGCTGCTTAACTCGGCGAAAGCACAGCTGCAGGCACAAATCGACCAGCGCCGCGTAGAGCTGCAACGGCGTGAGCGCGAAGAACGTCTGCGCGCGGAACGTGTGGATATTACCCTGCCACCTCGCCCGCTGCGCGTAGGACTGAAGCACCCTCTCACACAAACGATGGAGCGTGTGCGTGCTGCGCTCATTGGTCTGGGCTTCGAGTTTGTAGACAGCCCCGAGCTGGACGACTATCGGTACAACTTCGCCGCGCTCAACTACCCCGATGACCATCCTGCAATGGACGAGCAGATGTCTTTCTACATCTCCGATACACGCCTGTTGCGCACACAGACGACCAGCGTGCAGGGGCGTGTCATGGAGAAGCGGAAACCGCCGTTCCGCATCGCGGTCATCGGAAGATGCTTCCGCAACGAAACAGTAGACGCCACCCACCATCATACCTTCCACCAGGTAGACGCCTTTATGGTGGACAAAGGCATCAGCATGGCGGACTTGAAGGGTACACTGGCGGCGTTTGCGCGACAGATGTTCGGCGAGGATGTGCAGGTGCGCTTCCGTCCTGACTTCTTTCCCTTTGTGGAGCCGGGGGTGGATTACGCTATCTACTGGCAGGGCGGTTGGCTGGAACTGGGCGGGGCTGGACTGATCCATCCCAACATCCTGCGTGCGCACGGCATCGATCCCGAGCAGTGGAGCGGTTTCGCTTTCGGGCTGGGCATCGAGCGTATCCCGATGATCCAGTATCAAATCGACGACCTGAGACTGTTCCTGGAGAACGACCTGCGCTTCTTGCAAAGGTATGGGGCGTAGACCATGCGTGTGCCGATAGAGTGGTTAAAAGAATATGTGCAGGTGACGGCGTCGCCGGAGGAGCTGGCTTATCGTCTCACGATGGCGGGGCTGGAGGTAGAGGCGATTGAGCACGACGGCGGCGAGCCGGTGCTGAACGTGAAGGTTACGCCCAACCGCGGCGATTGTCTTTCGATGGTAGGTGTAGCGCGAGAGGTTGCTGCGTTGTATGCGCTGCCCCTGCGCCATCCCATGCCTTCTGCTCGCACCGCAGATCCCGGCGAAGCGGCACGGTTCGCTCAGGTGGAGATTCTGGACGAAGACCTGTGCCCGCGCTACGCCGCGCGGGTGGTGCGCAATATCCGCATCGCTCCATCGCCCGACTGGATGCAACGACGCCTGCTTGCGGCAGGGATGCGACCTATCAACAACGTAGTGGACGTAACCAACTATGTGATGTTAGAGATGGGGCAACCCCTTCATGCTTTCGACCTTGACCTGCTCCCCAACGGACACATTGTGGTACGGCGGGCAAAGCCGGGCGAAAAAATCGTTACGCTGGACGGCGTCGAGCGCGACCTGCAGCCCGATATGCTGATGATTTGCGACGCCACCCATCCGGTAGCGGTAGCGGGCGTCATGGGTGGTAGCGAAACGGAGGTCACCCCCA
>JANWYZ010000310.1 GCA_025054895.1 bacterium
GTGTTGCGCTGGGTCGCCTCACGCAACTCGGCAATGGCTTCGGTGTTGCGCTGGGTCGCCTCACGCAACTCGGCAATTTGTTGGGAGTGCTGCTGCTGAACCGTGACCAGCTGCTCGAGGGTCCTCTCGATCCTGGCGAGCCGCTCATCCGCATCACGAAACCATTGTTCGGTTACTGACTGCTGAATCTGGCTAAACGCACTGCCGATTACCTCCGCGATAGTTTCTGCGGCTGCGGATTCCATCTTGTCTTTTAGCTTTTCGTAGATAGCCAGTGTGTCTATCATAGCACCCTCGTTTTGCCGTTCTGCTATGATTATACCATGAGAGAATAGCCCTGCGCCTCAGCGCAGCCTTTTGCCCGTTACCACCTCGTATGCGGCGAGCACGTTCTCTACCGGTGTGTTAGGCTGGATACAGTGTGAAGGCGCGAAGATGTAGCCGCCCCCCTTGCCGATAACCTCTACACGGTGCTTCGCCTCAGCGATGCACTCTTCTACCGTACCGAAGGGAAGCGTTCTCTGGGTGCTAATGAGCCCACACAGGGTAAGCCTGTCGCCTACTTCTCGCTTTATTTCTTCAGGGTTCATACCGACCGGTTCGGGTTGCATGGCGTCTAAAATGTCCAGACCCATCTCCACCAGGCGCGGCTGGAGCTTGCGCGTGCTGCCGCAACTGTGCATCATCACCTTACAGCCGTAACGATGCCCCAGGTCGTAGAACTTCTGCAAACGTGGGCGGAAGAAGCGGTCAAATACCTCTGGCGAGACCATGGGACCAAGCTGATTGCCCAGGTCCTCTCCAAGACAGAGTACGTCTATCAGTCCGTCCGCCGCCTCCAGTCCGCGCTGCACGAACTCGTAGTAGAACTCCACCCGACGGTCGATGATAGCAACGCCCACTTCGTCTTCGGTGAGGATGTCTATCAACACTTGCTCCATGCCCCTGCCCCGGCTGACGCCGTTGATGATATCGGGAATGCCTGCACCACCAAAACAGACCACGTAATCTCTCACTGCTTTACAGGCTTCCTTGAGATGCGAAAAATCATAGTCATCCACCGAAGGCCAGGGGTACTCCTCCACCTCTTTCAGGGTGCGCATGTTGGCAAACGGGAGTTCGTAAGCCTCCGCATACTCGCCGAAGCCGTATGACTGCCGGATATAGCCAACGCCCCACTCGTCGTAGTACACCACTGGGCTGCCCGGATCGGGCTGGCGCAGAGGTTTCTTGCGCGGCACGCCCACGGTGCGGAAATCCACTTCCAGCACCTCCAGCAGGTTCTGACCGGGGAACCGTTCCTGCAGTTTCGCCTCGAATTCGGGGGTGGTATAGAACTGGATAGGCGGTCTATCTGGCTGTTTGTGCGCCACGCAGGTAGCGAATCGCTCTTTGGGGATCATCCACGACACAGCAACACACCTCCTTCTCCACACACCTCGCCCCCGGACGGGCATCGCCTGCTCCGGAGGGCGCAACATATCCTTCCACACCTTTCATCCCGACGAGGTCGCCTCGCCGGTGAACAGGGTGGGTAGCGAGAAAGGCTCCTGGGTTATCTATCTCCCATACTTGCCCATCAGCTGCCCTTCCGCCAGCACGTGCCCTTCCATCGCCTTCAGCAACTGCGCCTTGGTGCTCCCGGCGGGCAGGTTTAACATGGTATCCAGTGCGTACAGTTTGAAGTAGTAGCGATGCGTGCCGCGCGGCGGGCAGGGACCGCCGTAACCAATCCTGCGGAAGTCGTTAGTACCCTGCCGGGCGCCGTTGGGCAGCTCTTTATCGGGCGGAACCGCTTCAGGCAGGCTGCGAACGTTTGCTGGCAGGTTGAACAGGACCCAGTGCACCCATGTGCCCATCGGCGCATCGGGGTCGTCACAGATGAGGGCGAAGCTTTTCGTACCCTCCGGAACATCACCCCAGGCGAGCGGAGGCGACACATCGGCGCCGTCGCAAGTGTACTTCCTGGGGATCATGCCCTCTTCAGTGAAGGCAGAGCTGGTCAGGCGGATGTCCATTTTGCCACCTCCCCGTTGTACGGGCGGCTGCTTGCTCTGACACGAGACCAGCAGCGCAAGGATAGTCAGCACAGCGACTGTGCGCATCGCACTGCACCTCGCGCAAAAACGGCGCATTCTATAGAATCAGTTTCGCGGAGGATGTCCCTCTCTCCTGTTGATTGAGACTGCGCCCTGTTGCGATCGTGCGATCGCTGGTTAAGAATGCAACAGAGCGCGCTCACTTAGACTGTCCGTGAGAGTTCGTCCGACGCTGGACCCGCGTGCTGAGCTGTTTCCTAATCTCCCTGTCTCCCCCCCAGAGTGAACTGGGTGGTAAATGACAGACCGACCGTGCTTTCCCGGGAGGGATGGAACCACCATAACCCTATCTGCCACTCGCCCACACGCCGAATGAACGCCAGGTTATACAGGGTCGGCTCGCCAGGCATACTGCCCGTGTGTAGATAAAACATTAACCCAGTATCCGGCGTCAACACAAACGAACCCGCTAGCACGCCAATGTTACGCCCGTTGCGCAGACGTTCGAACCCTGTGACCAGGGAAAGGTTGCCAAAAGACTTAACCGCGAAGGCGTAAAAGCCCTCCTGCTCGCGCACATTGGACGACGAGAAGCCGTAACCTAACAACACGTCAAAAGGCAATCCATCACGACTGCTCAACGGATGCCATGTAGCGATGAGCGAGAAGCGGTTGCCCATGTGGCTGTAGCCAGCACCGACGTCGAGACGAGGCGTCACCCCAGTACGCAGCCATACCTTTGCACGGTTTTCTTCAGAACTAGCTGACACCATGCCAAACAGCGATACCTGCCCCGGAGGCACGGTGAACTCCCGATATCCTACATCCAGCGACCCGCGCTGGTGTGACTGTATCACCGTTCAAGCAGGACAACCACTGTCCTGAGCGCGAACAGCGACTGCGAGCCAGAGCAGACCGAACCAGAGTAGCTTGCGCATAGCCGTCTCCTTTCTACAGGTTGTAGAAAATGTACCCCGAAGTGGTAGCGGAATACAACCCTCTCACCCGTTCGAGTAGCATGTTGCTTCTTGCCGTTCGTCTTGTTAAAATAGACTCGCGCATGTAAGGTTTAACAGAGTGGGCTGAGCGCGCAGCAGTAGGGCGCGTTGGGGGGGTGTTTTGTTATATTTTCGATTTCGCAGCATCGGTCAGGGTTATTGGGGCGCTTGCTTCTATCATGCTGAGCCGAAGGCGAAGCATCTGAGACCCTTCGCTAACGCTCAGGGTGACAAAAGGAGTGGAGGGCGAGGCT
>JANWYZ010000311.1 GCA_025054895.1 bacterium
GGGTCGCGCGGTTTGCCTCCGCGTTTCTGTATCTCCTCGCACAGCTGCAGCATCTGGTAAATGGTCTGCTTGCCCGTCAGGCGGTCTACATACTCCGTCACCACTCGCGTGAGCTCTTCCTCGCTCTCGGTGGTGGGCGTTTCGCGTTGCAACACCTCTACCATCATCGGTATCATCACCTGCTGCCAGCCCTCGCGGATGAGCGACAGCGTGCCGTCGAAGTCGAACAGGGCGAAACGGATATGTCCACGTGGGACGTCAGCACGGATAATTTCGATGTGTGTTCCGGGCAAAAGGCGCATTGTGTTCTCCTCGCTATCCTGGTTTTTATAGTTTACATTATGCGTATAACCAGGTCAAGGGGGTGATTCCGTCATCTGCGGCTTCGAGTGAGGGAGGTTATGCCCGCATCATCCGCTGGGCGATGAGTAACGCTCCTTCCACTGGGGAATACATTGGCGGCTTTACCGCGCCCCGCCAGTGGGGTAAATACTCGCGAAGCCGACGGTGGAACCATTCACACGCCATTTGTGAGTTCCACACTCCGCCTACGGTGCATACCGGGAAATCTTGCGGCAATTGCAGATGACGCCCCAGTTGCACCACTAACGCGGCGAGGTGTTCAGCCGCTTCGCGCAGAATACGCTGAGCTGGCGCATCTCCCCGCGCCGCGGCTTCGTTCACCAGAGGGGCAAGTTGCGCCAGTAAAGATTGTGGGTTCTGAGTGCGGTACAGCATACTCAGCCATTCGCCTGTGTCGGATGACCCCAACGTGTTGGAAAGCATCTCGTACAGCAGCGTGTGTTCACCCCAGCCCTCACTCGCTGCGAGCACCGTCCGGATAGCTTCGCGCCCCATCCAGAAACCGCTTCCTTCGTCGCCCAACAGGTATCCCCATCCTCCTGCCCGCATGAACCTGCCTTCGCGGTCGCGTCCACACGCGATGGAACCCGTGCCCGCGATTACCAGCACGCCCGGCGCACCGCCAGTAGCCCCTTCGAGAGCGATCGCGTAGTCTGCCAGCACGAGAACATTCGCTCCGGGGAGTAACTGATTCAGCAGGCGTTCGAGCAGGGCGCGTCGGTCGGGCAGAGTATACCCCGCTGCGCCTGCACACACTACATGCACGGTCTCGCGGTGTACTCCTGCCAGATGCAGTAATTCTTCCAGCACCTCTTGCCAAGTATCGGGCGGTTTGCTGGCGATATTGATCCCTTGCCCCTGCACCTGCGCCAGCACGCAGCCATCCGGCTGCGCCCATAGTATATCGGTCTTGGTGCCTCCTGCGTCTATTGCCAGCAGGGTGGAGGATATCATGACGCGACCTTCTCCAGAACCCGTTCCATCTTTTGCAGGAACAGGTAGATGTCGTCTATAGTAACGCTCAAGTTGGGGCGCAGGCGAATGGTGTCTGTGCCCGCGCCAAGCAGCAGCAAATCTTCCTCTTGCAGGGCGACCTCCATCACAGGTCTGCGCATCTCAGGGCGACGCAGGCTGAACCCCTGATAGAGTCCTAAGCCGCGCACATTGGTGATGAGTTCCGGATATCGATGCGCCAGAGCAGTCAAACCCTCTACCAGTACCGTTGCCTTCTGTGAAACTTGTTCAATCAGCTTCTCCTCGCGCACAATCTTCATCTCCTGCACAAAACGCACCATGTCCGTCAGGGCGCCTCCCCATGTGGAGTCCAGCACGCCGCGGTCTTCCATCGGGTACAGCATGTACACCACCCCGTTACCCAGCTTTTTTGCGGCTGCTACCGCCTGTGGGGGGTAGGGGAGGTCGAACTGGTCGCAGGCGAAGAAAGTTCCCGTTTGTCCACCAGCGGTCTGCACCTCGTCGAAGCCCAGATATACGTCGTACCTGTGCGCCAGTTCGCTCAACCCACGGAAAAACTGCGGCAGCGCCACCCGATGCCCTCCTGCTCCTTGCAGAGGCTCCACAATAATCCCTACTACCTCGCCCTGATAGCGCTGCAGGAAGTCTTCTACGATTTCGAGGCTGCGCTGGGTCCGGGCGAGGTTTTCAGAATGGGGTACGGAGGTGTCCACAGCAGGGAAAGGAACCTGGATATTGCCCGGAATAAAACCGTGAAAATCTTTCGTGACGATAGGGTCGTGAGCTACCTGGGTTACGTTGAGCGCGAACACCGTGCGCCCGTGAAACGCCTGGTCAAAGTAGATGAATCGCCTTGCAGCAGGCAGTCTACCCTGTTTGAGCAGCTTGTGGTGGTGCAGATTGATCAGGTATTTCATCATGTTCTCTACCGCCTCCGCGCCCGAGTTGACCGCATACACCTCCAGGCGGGGGTTCCGCATACACTGCGGAGCCAGCTCGTACAGCAGGCGGTAGTATTCGAGGCATTCTGGCGTGAGGAAGTCGGGGTTAGCCACTTTGTTATTGGCGGCGCGGGCGAGTTTTTCCAGGTACTCGGGTTCGTACAAACGCGGGTGGTTGTGCCCAATGAGCTTGGAGGCATAATAGCCTGCCCAGTCAAACACACGTTGTCCATCTACGGTCGCCAGCCACATGCCCTCGCTCTGCTGCAGGTCAACCACAAAAGGCTTCGGCTCGGCGATGACGTACCGCGCCAGCTCTTCTAGCATCTGCTGGCTGAGCGGCCCCGGATACTTGTGCATCATTGTACCTCGTTCAACGGAGCGGTCGCGCCCCATCGCAGGGCAGGGTTGCCCGTATCTCCCAGGTCATTTGCCCTTCTCCGCTTCGTAGTGTACCCAGCGTGGAGCAAGCTTGAGCTGAATTAACGTCAGCGCAAGGATGATCAGGAAAATAATCCATGCCAGCGCGGAGGCATAGCCCATTTTGAAATAGGTGAAAGCGTTGTTGAACAGATACATTACCGGAACCAGCAGGCTGTCGCCCGGACCGGTGCTGCTCGTGCCGGCGCCGACACCGCCGAGAATGTAGATGCGGTCGAACTCCTGTAAGGCGTGGATGGTGCCCATAATGAGGTTAAAGAAGATATACGGTGAGAGCATGGGCAACGTCACATGGCGAAACTTCGCCCAGCTGCTCGCGCCGTCCAGCTCGGCGGCTTCGTAAAGGTGAGCAGGCACGCCTTGCAGACCGGCGAGCCACAGGATCATACCGCCTCCAGCGCCCCACAGCCCCATGAGGATTAGACCCGGCTTGCTCCACTCCGGCACCCCGAACCACCCGGGCGGCGCCCAGCCGAACCACTCGCCGAAAGTGGCTTTCCACGCGGCGTTGACCAGCCCGCGGTTGGGGTCGCCGTT
>JANWYZ010000312.1 GCA_025054895.1 bacterium
AGGCGGCACTCCCTGTGCAACTACCGCCTGTACCTTGTTCGCAAGGTTCGTGGCTCGCTCTATGGTCTCGCGAATGGCTTGCTCGTCGATGCCATAGGCGACCCCCATCTCCTCAAGGGCGCGAACGACCTCCGCAACCCTTACCGGATTGCCATCTCCCTGCGGCGGGGCAACCAGCAGCATTGCCTGCGTCTTATCTTCATTGAAAAACACCCAGAAACTACCGTCTACGGAAGCCCCCAGCAAAGGCTTCAATCCCATCGGTAACCTCCCTCGTTCGTACGTGGCACGCGCATCCTGCGCGTGGTTCATGGGCAAGATGCCCATGCCACACATACCGTCTGTATGTCACGCTGAGCACCAGCGAAGCATCTCGGGGATTCTTCGCCCCGCTCAGAGTAACAGCGAGGCGAACTGGGTGATCAACTTCCCTCATCTCCCCCCTCTATTATCGGAAGGGTTCATCTTGTTGCTGAGGCAGGAGGAGATTTGCACACGGCAGAGTAATTAAACGATTAAGAGAGAGTTGCCCTGCTTGAGGTTTATCTCTATGCTTTCATGGCGCAAGTGGACGGTACCGTACTCGCCCGGTGTGGCAAAGGCGCGTGTGCAGGAGCCTGTTGTTAACGCTGTAACGACCACAGGGCGTGCGCTTACCATCCGCGCGTGGGTTATCGGTATTATCTGCGTAGCACTGGTAGACCTTTGGATCCACTGGGCGGAGCTGGTGCTGGGCGGGCGCGGACACACCGCGCTGGCAAATACCTCTATCCCCGTCGGGGCGTTTAACGCGCTGGTCGCGCTGGTCGTGATGAACTTGCTGCTGCGGCGAGTCGCGGCGCAGTGGGCATTAAGTCCTCAGGAACTACTGGTTATCTACGTCATGATGACAGTAGCGACCGTGCTATCCTCTTCTGGCGCACTGCACTTTATCGTGCCAACGGTTACAGCTGCTTTCTATTATGCTTCTGCCGAAAACGGGTGGGCGCAGCTCTTTCACCAGTACATTCCCGACTGGCTGGCGCAGAAGAATGAGTTCGCGCTCAAGTACTTTTACCAGGGCGATGCACCCGTACCGTTAAGCTTGTGGTGGAAGCAGATTGCCGCGTGGACGCTGTTCATGACGGTATACACCTTCACCTGCTTGTGCCTGATGGCGATTATGCGCCGGCAGTGGGTAGAGCGCGAGCGATTAACTTTTCCCACGGTAGCGCTTCCTCTGGCGCTCATCCGTGAACCGCAGTCGCTGTTTAGCAATCGTCTGCTATGGCTGGGATTCGCTATCCCCTTCGGGTTGGGCACGATGAACACCATCCACCTCAACTACCCGGCGGTTCCTGAGGTGCCCCTGCGTGCCACCAGCCATCTGGACCTCGCTCAATGGGTTACCACGCCTCCATGGAACGCCATCGGTTACACGCCCATGTCTTTTTACCCGTTTGTCATCGGCATCGCCTACTTGCTGTCACTGGAGGTCACCTTCAGCTGCTGGTTCTTCTATCTGGTTACCAAAGCGGAGCTGGTGCTGGGGTCCGCGATGGGCTGGACGGCAACGGCGGGCGGTGCAGCACAGAGCGTCTACCCCTGGACAGGGCATCAAGGGGCAGGAGCCTTTTTGGGGTTAGCGGCTATCAGCCTCTATCTGGCGCGTAAGCACCTTAAAGAGGTCTGGCAAACCGCCTGGCAGGGTCAGGGCGATGACAGCAACGAGCCAATGCCTTACCGCTGGGCGGTAGTCGGTTTCTTTGCGGGGTTACTGGGCAGTATAGCTTTTTGCGTGGCGGCGGGCATGAGCGGGGGCGCGGCGGCGATACTGGTGCTGCTCGCCCTCTCCTACATGATGGCGGCGACGCGCACCCGCGCTGAAAGCGGCAACGCCTGGCTGTTCGGTCCCAGTGTGGACGTGTATCAGCTCATGACTACCACCTTCGGCACGACGGGCTTCCGCGTGCAGGACTTGACCATTCTGGCGTACATGCGCGCGCCTCTGGCGAACTTCGACCTGCGTTGTATCTCCATGCCCCATCAGCTAGATGGATTCAAGATGGGCGGCGAGGTACGCGCCAACCTGCGACAGGTGGCTCTGGCGATGATGACGGCGATTGCAGTGGGGTTTGTAGTTTCCTTCATCATCGCTCTGGCGATATGGTACCATTTCGGCGCAGGCGCAAAGACCGATGCCTGGCGAACCTATATGGGGCGCACCCCCTTCGATGCGCTGGCAGATGCTATCAAAACCCCTCTCAAGGCAGACACCAACGGTTCGATTGCGGTGCTCTTTGGATTCCTGATAACTATCGCGCTGACAATTTTGCGCACACAGCTGAGC
Organism: bacterium; assembly: GCA_025054895.1. Taxonomy (GTDB): domain Bacteria; phylum Armatimonadota; class HRBIN16; order HRBIN16; family HRBIN16; genus HRBIN16. Next base: position 2,330 of record JANWYZ010000312.1, read on the forward strand.
TGGTTTCCCTTCCATCCGGTGGGCTACGCCATCGCCCACACCCTGACGATGCAGATGGTGTGGCTGCCGTTCATTATCGCGTGGGGGATAAAGTGGATAGTGCTGCATTTTGGTGGAATGAGGCTGTACCGCCAGTCGTTGCCGTTCTTCTTCGGGCTGATTCTGGGCGATTTCCTGAACGGCGGGTTCTGGACACTCGTCGGGTGCTTTACCAACATCAGCGTATACCCCATCAACTGGTAGAGCCAGCGGCTTGTTGGGATCTTTGTCTTCCATCAGATTAGGGTGTCCTTAGCCTCGCCCTCCAATTGTCATTCTGAGCGTCAGCGAAGAATCTCGTTTGCACCTCACAGGGAGATGCTTCGCTTGCGCTCAGCATGACAAGCATTGGAGGGTCACGCTCCGTTGTGACCCTGACGGTGGACGCGACAGAGCGCGTCCCTCCAGCAGAGGGAACCGTACGAAGGGTTGCGCTCCGCTGGGGGTGTCCCAACGGCTCGGCGGGAGCCTCGCCCTCCAGAGGGGGGTGGAGGCTATGACACAATAAGCAGGCGTCCTGGTGGAGGTCTTGAATGAGCAGTGTCTTTGACCTGGTGTGGCTGATTATCGGTTTGCCGCTGGTAGGCTTCCTGTTCCACGCCTTCGTGGGCAAGCGCGTGGGCAAGCAGGTCGTCGGCGCGGTCGGCACGGGGGTCGTGCTGGCGGCGTTCGCCCTGTCCGTGTACCTCACGGCAGAGCTGCTGAAGCTGCCGCCAGAGGAGAGGCAGGTGCTCAGTCTGCTCTGGCGCTGGATTGAGGCGGGCGACTTCCGCGTGTCGTTCGAGGCGCTTATCGATCCCCTGTCGCTGCTCATGGCGCTCATCGTGACG
>JANWYZ010000313.1 GCA_025054895.1 bacterium
GGAAGTACACTTTGGTCGCCAGAACATACGAATCGCGCCGAAAGGCTTTCAGCGCCTTGCCCATCACTTCCTCTGCCCTTCCGGCAGCATACACGTTCGCCGTATCGAAGAGGTTGACCCCCAACTCATACGCGCGGTGAATACACTGCGCAGCGGTTTCCTCGTCGGTAGCGTGTCCGAAAGTCAGCCATGAGCCTAAACTCACCTCGCTGACTTTCACACCCCACTTACCCAGCTTGCGATACTGCATTGAGACCCCTCCTGTTTTGCAGATCATGAAACGTTTAAGGTGGATATATGTTAGCACGCCCGAAGGAAGCGGGTCAAGTGCTGCGAAGGCTGGTTTGCTTTCGCCATAGCTCACCATTTCAATAGTGGAGTGATACGTCGTTGCGGAAAACTTTACGTGTACCCACTTAGCGAAGTTTCTGTTCCTGGACAGAGGCAGGAGTGTATCGCCGAAACTCCATCTGCCTGCTTTGGATGACCTGCCTTCCAACGCCCACACGCAGATGAACAACCTCTGCGTCCACTCGGAACCAGTGGGGCGTGCCCATGATGCCCTCCGCCATGATTCGCTCGCGAAACTCTTCCAGCGACCTAGCGTCCCGCGATACAGTGTTGAATTGTACTCCGCCTTCTGGCGTAGGGGTTATCAAGCGCACTCCATAATGCACCCTTTGTTCCCTGACCGCCTGTATCCATGCTTCACTGATATTTGCAACCGGCAGCTGGGCAGAGGCATAAAGAAACGCCTCGCGCGTGGCAGGGTTGCGCAGGGAGATAGCCACGGGCTTCCCAGCAAGCAAGTTTCGCCTCGCAGTTACGGGCAGATGCGCAACAGCCTTCGTCAGAGCATCGCGTTCGCGAACCACTTGAGCCATGTCGCTATAGAGTTGAGAGCGCAAGGGAGCGTCGTACTGGTAGCGCGTGGACATGAACGATGCCCACTCCTCCAGCGCGTCCCGTTGCAATTCCGTCAACCGCCACATCTCCAGTGCAGTGGTAAAGGTCAGACCGAAGCGGTCCTGCTCCCCCATCCAGCGCGCCATAGTCTCGCGAGGGATGTCTGCAAGCCGATGCCATACCCGCTGGCGTGCAGAAAACAGGAGCAGGTCGCCCACGCGCTTGACATCGTAAACGTACAGGCTGTCCAGCGCGTCCAGCAGCTCTTTTGCCGAAGACGGCATGTACGTAAGCACATGCGGTAACATGGTCAACGGATAATATTCTGCCACCACTCCTGTTCCCGCTGCATTCGCCAGCGCGAGCAATGCTTCGGGAATAATCACCTGCTGGGGGTTGCGGGGTTTATCGGTAATACGCGCGGAAGCCTCCGCAGGCAAAAGCAGTGCCGATAGCCTGTGCCCCCTTGTGGAAACTTCTCTGCGCCCAAACCCATAGCTACCTGAGGAAAGTCCTGCAGGATTGTACCGCGTAAGCCTCCAGCCGCTGCGAAGAGGGTTGTAGTACAGCTCGATCAGGGTTGTTACCAGAGCTCTCTCGCGTCTCAAGCGTAAGGGAATCCGTTCCATGCCAATCAGCACCGCAGAACCACGCAGCACCCGTTGCCATTCGTCTTCCGTAAGCGCATGCAAAGCAGCGGTAAGATGACCATCACTCAGCAGCATGGAACGTATCTGGTAATCGTCCTCTCTGTCTCTGCTTCTCTGCCCTGCCAAACGCTGTAGAGCATCCTGCATCTCCGCCTTTACCCGGGCCACCGTCTGGCGTATCTTGTATTCCTGACGAGACTTCTGCTCGGGAGAATGGTACAACTCGTAGCCCTCGCCGCTAGCACGCCAGGAAAGGTCAAACGTGCGCGCCAGAGCGTTCATCACCAGCGCCGCAGGTACTTTCCGTACGAACACACACGCTCGCCACGCGGAGACCCCTGAGCTGATACGGAAAGACACCCCCGTCTGCCGCGAGAGGTCTTGCAGGATGTCGCGCAGAGAGGCTCCACCGTGTTCGATAGTGACCGCTCTCTGCAAACGTGAATCACCACTCAGGTCTGGCAACTGCTGTGCCAGGAGAACGGAGGAAGCAAGAAGCAGACACAGAACGACTAAGACATCCAGAACGCAACGCGCCATGAACGCTACCTCCTTCATACCCGCTACAGCGGTTCGCTTCTCAGCGACCGCTCTTCTGCTGTAAGGGCACACGAAAAATAGATCTGAGCTGTTTGGTTTTGGGTGGACGCGACGGAGCGCGTCCCTCCAGTGTTGTCATGCTGAGCCGAAGGCGAAGCATCTGAGCCCATTCGCTAACGCTCAGGGTGACAAGGGCACTCGGGGTGACCTCCGCAAAGGCGGATTTTCCCCTTCAAAGCCCCCGATTTCAGTCGGGGGAAGCCTTCACGCAGTACCCGCCTCTGCTGAAGGTTTAGGACACCCTCCCCTGCGGTTGACAAGTACCTCACGATGTTGTTATAATAATCGTGCCGATGGTCGGGGTGTGGCGCAGTTTGGTAGCGCGCACGGTTCGGGTCCGTGAGGTCGGCGGTTCAAGTCCGCCCACCCCGACCAGTTTCTTTATTCTCGCTCCCGATGTTCCCCGCTTTCTGGTGTCTGCTGTGGGGTCGCCTGTTCCTGCACGGAGCCAACCGGCTGTCCCCACACCATCAAGCCGCCCAGATGCCCGGTGCGAGCTACCAGCACCGCCGCCGCAATGCTCAGCACTGCTACCACCACGCGCGCTATCGGCAGGTCTTTCTCATCGGGCCTGTCTGAAGGTAATAACCTTCGCGATGCTCCGATATACGCTGCTAACGTGAACAACGCAAGCCCTGTTGCTACTACCGTCAGCAAAGCCATGTTCTCGTGCTGCTTTTCAAACATCTCTACCCGCGCGTTGCCTTTGCCAAACTCTTCCGCCGCCTCGCCGGTGAAGTATGCGCCCAGCCCGCCGATGAAGCCGGCGACAAGCAATAGTAAGGTCACATGACGCCAGAAGCGGGTACCCCAGCTCAACCACGCCAGGGCAGTCACCGCCGCCAGCAGGATGAAGGCGATGGGAAAATGCACCAGAACGGGGTGCAGGATAGGAATCTGATACATTGTCACCTCCACATGTATTTAGCTAGAGTATACCACGCTCTCTGAACGCCTCCACAACACCCAGCATACCAAGCCAGCGAGTGCGCCCCCCAGATGCGCCAGCGAGGAGACGTAGCCCGTCCCCGTCACCTG
>JANWYZ010000314.1 GCA_025054895.1 bacterium
GTACTGCGAAGCCTGGGCATCCCGCGCCTGCATCTCTGACTGCTTGCGCAGCCACTCCTCCCGCTCATGCGCGGTCGCCAGATCTGGCATCACGAAGCTGGCAATGCCGTCCACAACAGCAAAAGTCCGCTGACACTCGGCGCACCATGTTTCACCTTCTCCCGCAAACAGTCGTGCTCGGTCAAAGGGACATCTCAATAGGTCCATCTGCCATGGTTGCATTTCCTGCTCCTTAATGTGATACCTGCCACTATTGTTGAATATATCGCAGGCGCAGCCTGCGCCTGAAAGCTCCACAATGAAACGCACGATCCACGTTGGAAACTGCTCAAACTCGGCACTATTGCTGTGTTAAGTTACGATTTCTGGATTTCGGAAGTCCTTTCCCCCGGTTCAAATCGGGGGCTGTGAGAAACAAAAACCCGCCGCCACCTGAACCCAACGGCTCGGCAGGAGCCTCGCCCTCCAACCCGTTTGTCACCCTGAGCGTTAGCGAAGGGTCTCAGATGCTTCGCCTTCGGCTCGGCATGACAGAACACGCGAGGCTCAGCCGCCATACTGGCGTCGATCGGATCACGAGCCGACGGAGTATCAGTTTGTCAACCCCCAAACACTTCCATTTACATCCTTGGCTATCCTGCCCTCCGCGCCTGCGTGGGTCTTTACCTTGACACCCCTTCAGAGCTTTCGGTATACTATTGGGCGATTGAGAAATCCTTCGCGAACTGGCACGATGAAGAAGAGCCGGCGAATGTACGAACATCTTCCGCAGCCGCGTGGCAGGCGGTTTTTTATTGAGCAGGAGCGCGGGGTGACGGATGTCCGCGTAGAGGTCGGGCTAGCGCACGTACGCGTGCGCGCTGGCTCCGGCGAGCGTGGGCTGCAAAATCACTTGAAGATACTGGATGCTATTGCTGAACAAGGGGTTAGTATCTCGCTGGTGAAGATTCACCACGACTGGATTACCTTTGCAGTAAACCAGGCAGACGTGGCGAAGGTGTCTCAACGTCTGGAGGAGCTGGCGCTGGAGTATAAAATCGCTCCCGACCTTGCGCTGGTAATCACCATCGCTTCCAACATGCGCGAGTCGGCTGGCATCATGGCGCAGATCGCCGAGGCGTTGTGGGAAGCCAGTGCGACTATCATCGAGACGGGCGACTCTCACAATACGGTGCAGTGTCTTGTGCCGGAGGGGCGCGCCTTTGCCGCTGCACAGGCGTTGCGTCGCCGGTTCCGTCTGGTGGAGGTGGCGCCGTGAAAATCCTGGTGATGAAGTTCGGCGGCACCTCCGTCGACTCGCCGGAACATCGCGAGATTGCCGCCCGCAAGGTGATACGCGCGAAGGAAGACGGCTTCGCGCCGGTAGTGGTGGTGTCCGCCATCGGCAGGCGCGGCGCTCCATACGCCACGGATACATTGATAGAGTTCCTGCGCAGCATCGACCCGTCCGTGCCACCCAATCCCCGCGAAATGGATCTGATGATGGCGTGCGGGGAGATTATCTCCACTGTGGTGATGGCGCATACGCTTAAGACGATGGGCTACGACGCGGTCGCACTCACTGGCGGGCAGGCAGGCATCATCACCGACAACGAGTATGGCAACGCCCGGGTACTGCAGATACATCCGCAGGCTATCCGCCACTATCTGGAAGCGGGCAAAATCGTGGTAGTCGCTGGTTTTCAGGGCGTCTCCGAAGACAAGATGGGTTTTCATCCCGATATTACGACACTGGGCAGAGGTGGAAGCGATACTACCGCCTCCGCTGTGGGGGCTGCGCTTAACGCGGTGGCGGTGGAAATCTATACCGACGTGAATGGCGTCAAAACTGCCGACCCCGATATCATTCCCGATGCCAAAACGCTGCCTGTCATCAGTTACGAGGAGGTAGCGGAAATCGCCCATCAGGGCGCAAAGGTGCTTCATCCTCGTGCTGCCGAAATTGCCATGCTCCACAATATTCCCCTGTGGGTGAAATGCACATTCACCGACGAAGCGGGCACGCTGGTCACCTCCGCCGAGGGCGCCGAAGGGGTAGAACTGCCGGAAGTAACCGGTGTAACCCATATCACCGGCAAAATCGTGTACCTGATTTTCCATATCGGGGAAGTTGCAGAGAAGCCGGAGATTGAACTGCAAATCTACCGGATGCTTGCTCAGGCGGATGTCAACCTGTATCTGAACAGCTACAGTCATGATACCCTGAGCTTCGCAGTGCCTCGCGAACGCTGGAGCCTTGTCCAGAACCTGCTGGATGGGCTGGTGATGCCGGTGGGCAACCCGCCACAACGTCTGGTCATCTTCCGGGTAGGCGAGAAGCCTACGCGCGAGTACCAGCTGCAGAAACAGATGCTGGACGCCCTGGGCAACGCCCTGCCTGTGCAGGAGATTGTGGTGGATGTGCTTGAGAACTGCACGATGGTTTCCCTGATTGCTGCCAAACTCAGCCGTCGTCCGGGTGTGATGGCGTTATTCCTGCGCACACTGTACGAAGCCGGCATTCAAGTTTTACAGACAGCGGACTCGGAGATGTCGCTGTCTTGTCTGGTAAACGAAAGCGACGTGGAAAAGGCGGTGCGTGTGCTGCATGAGCGGTTCGTTACCGACCGGGCATACGCCTGATAGCGAGCGGGAGGAACAGGGCGCGTCGGAACCAGAACTGCCCAAGACGCCCGAACTGCCCCAACCGCCAGAACTGCCCAAGCCCGATATTCCTTTGACGGGGGGACCTGCTAAACCTGTGCCACCCATCAACAAGGGAATGCGGGCAATGGCGCTGGCAAGCACCATCGGACTATCGCTGGTGATACCGCCTGTGCTCGGCTATTTCGGCGGACGCTGGCTGGACGAGAAGTTTGGAACGGAACCCATCCTGGCGATGGTAGGCTTGATCGTAGGCATTGTGCTGGGATTTGTGGAGATGGTGCATATCCTGCAGCAAATCGAGCGTGAAGAGCGTAAAGGGCGGTAGAGTGTTGCAGGAACTACGAATCGCCTATAGAAGCATAGCATGGATGGCTGCCATCGGCGGGTACCTGCTGTTGCACTACCAGCAATGGCTACCAGCAGCAGGCTACCTGGTAGGAGCTGGTTTCGCTGCGCTCGCGTTGTGGAGTCTGCAACAATTGACAGGCGCACTGGGGACAACTATCACTCGCCCCTGGCGCTGGTGGTGGAAGAGCGCGCTGT
>JANWYZ010000315.1 GCA_025054895.1 bacterium
ACAAAGAGGGCTTCCTGCGCTCGGAGACCTCGCTGATTCAGACCATCGGGCGCGCCGCGCGAAATGTGAACGGACAGGTCATCCTCTACGCCGACAACGTCACCCGCTCCATGCAACGCGCCATCGACGAGACCAACCGCCGCCGCAAGGTGCAGATGGAGTATAACGAAGCGCACGGCATTACCCCCCAGAGCATCGTGAAAGCGGTGCGCGAAGTGGTGCGCGCCGAAAAGGTAGCGGAGAAGCGGGCGGAATACTCGGTTCGTCCCCGGCTGCCCGAGAACGCCACACCCGAAGACATCCACACCGTGATTGCCGAGCTGGAGAAAGAAATGAAAGCGGCGGCGAAGGCGCTGGAGTTCGAGCGGGCTGCGGAGATACGCGATGAAATCTTCCGGCTGAAGCAGCTACTGCCTCCGGTCACGCATAGGAGGTAAGAGGAAACTACTTCCTGCTTGCGCGAGGCTTACTGGTCGACGCGCAGCGCATTGGCTTCCAGATACCAGGCGCGCTCCGTATCGGGCAGGAAGGTGAAGTCGAGATAGCCGACCGACGTAGACTGCTGGGCACGGTAGTCTCCGTATGGATAGCCCCCAATATCCCGAAGTGCACGCAGGATGATAGCGTCGCAGGTATCGTATTCGCTCCAATCCTGCCCTTGCTTCGCGAGTTGCTGGATCTCCTCTATGAGGCGCGCCTCCCCCTCGTTCAAACAGGATGCAAGCATTTACAATGACCTCCTTGCGGAGATAAGGCAATCTAAAACACCATTTCGTGGCAGAGAACCGCAGCTCCTGCACCCTGCCTCCGCGCACGGGAGGAAAGCGGCTCGGCGGGAGCCTCGCCCTCCAAACAGTTTGTCATTCTGATCGCCTTTTGTCATTCTGAGCGCAAGCGAAGAATCCCGGAGATGCTTCGCCTGCGGCTCAGCATGACAAAGAGGCAACCCTGGGGGGTCGCACTCTGTTGCGACCATTGAAAACCTTCGGCTCGGTGGGAGCTTCACGCCTTGAGACACATGAAAAAGCCCGGTGGACTATGGGAAAGGAGCCTGAGGTCCACCGGGTGTCTCGCCGCGGTTTTACCCCGTGCGAAACCTTCATACACGTTAGCGCCTTTATCGTGGAGTCTGTGGCGTCTGTTGTGGCGCTCGCGGCATCACATCGGGCGTCATACCGGGGCCACCTTCTGCTCCTGGTCCTCCGCCAGGGGCGTCTGCACCGAACACACTGGCTTCTTGTGGAGGCGGTGTCGCGGTTTTGCTGTAGTAGAAGTACGCCACTATCGCCAACACTATCACCACGACAGCGATCACGAGCGCCGGACTCACTTCCTTCTTCACGGTAGATACACCTCCCAGCTACTGGAAATACTGGGCGCGCTAACCAGCGCGCCCAGCGCAACTGCGTTTAGCGAAATACCCAGGTGTAGGTGTTGCCCGGGCGAGCGTTCCACATCTCGAAGGTAGACTCCCTGAGCGACTTCACATGCCCGTCCATGAAGAGCACGTTGAACATGTCGTTATGCGCGAGGCGCACGGAAGCCTTGCAGCGTCCCCACGCCGTGCTCTGGCGCTCTCCACCAGCGAGGTAGTCAAAACCGTGCCAGGTATCCGCACCCAGGAAAGGCGATGGGTAAGCGGCTGCCCAAATCTGCATGGTGCATCCGTCCAGCACCGTTAACAGCTTCGCGGGCTCGGCAAAGGCGGCTTCCTGTGGATAGGGGATGTAGCGTCCCAGCGGGTCGCCGGTGAAGTTCGCCGCCTCAGGACGGTCGCCGGGGATGCCGCAGCAGTTCCACGTGTTGTTGAAGGCGTACGACCAGTACAGCCTTCGCTTGTTGGGGCCCTCTCCTTCGGGCAGGAACTCTCGTCGCCACTCGGTGTAGTTCGAGCGGCTGGGGCACCTCCAGATTCCCGCGTTCTTCACGTACGGGTCGAGCAGGTCAATGTACCACAGGATTTGAGTGAGGGCGTCGTCGAGGTAGCGGTAGCCTGGTACTACTGTCTGGTCATAGTCGTCCATGTACATGCGCATGGCGAGCCCAATCTGTTTCAGGTTGCTGGTACAGCTAGCTTGACGAGCCTTCTCGCGTGCCTGTGCGAAGACGGGGAACAGGATGGCTGCCAGGATCGCGATAATCGCGATAACCACCAGCAGCTCAATCAGGGTGAAAGCGCGTCGTTTCATGGTATTTCCCTCCTTGAATGGAATGAGCAGTGTTCTGCCTCGCGACGCAAGTGTCGCGTAGAGGCGTGTATGCTGATGGGAGCCTCCAGAAGCACTTGCTGGTATACTCCCTTGTCGCCTTGTTCCACTCGTTGCAGCAGCAGCCTCGCCGCCCACTCGCCGATTCGCTCAAAAGGCTGGTTAGCGGTCGTCAGGAACGGCGAACCGGGTAACCACCTTTCCAGCCCGTCAAAACCCGCAACGGCGATGTCTTCTGGCACTCGCACACCCCTGTCACGCAAGGCATCGACGAGTCGTAGAGCCAGCATGTCGTTGACGCAGAAGACCGCCGTCGGTGGACCTGGCAGCTCCAGTAGCTGCGTAGCCAGAGCTTCGTGTACACTGTGGTAGCCCGCCTCGGGGGAACCCGTTTCCGTTAGCACCAGTTCGGGGCGGAAGGGGATGCCTGCCTCCATAAGCGCGTCCCGATAGCCCTGAAGGCGTTCATGTACCGTCGAGGCGTTATCCACGTTGGTGATGTGGGCGATGTGTCGGTGCCCTCTGCTAATCAGGTGGTGCACAACCTGCGCAGCAGCGTACCGGTTATCTACGCCCACGTAGTCCGCAGGGAACCCCTCGGGGGGACGGCGGTCCAAAAATACCAATGGTATTCCCGCGGCGCGCGCGTTCCTCAAGGCGGGAAGATTTGCTTCGCCGCCGAGATACCACAGGATAGCTCCAGCCACGTCCCGGTCGCGAGTGATGCGCTCCAGAAACTGTGCTTCACCGTTTACGACGGTACGCCATTCGGTATCCACCGGGCTTTCAATCACCAGACGGTAGCGATTGGCGTCCAGCGTTTTGTAGATGCCTCGCAGAATAGCGGACGCGCCGGGAAAGGTCGCGCTGGGCCACAGCCACAACCCGAAGGTGAGACGGGGAGTGTCAGCAGCAGCAGTGTTCACAGAGTTCCG
>JANWYZ010000316.1 GCA_025054895.1 bacterium
TTCGCTACCACCACTATCGGCTTGAGCGTCATGAAGTTGAAGCCGCGCAGCATCTTCTCCTGATCGGCAGTGAATTGTGCCATACGCAAGGGGAGCTCACTCTCCAGCGATGCCTTCACCTGCGTCAGGAGCTCATGCTCAGCGCGTTCAGGCATGGCATCCTTGCGGGCACGCAGCGTTTTTTCCAGCCTCTCTATCCGACCCTCCACCATCATCAGGTCCGCCAGTAACAGCTCCTCGTCCACGCGCCGTGCTGCTTGTAAGGGGTCTACCGTGCCGCTGAAGGCGTCCACCACATGTACCAGAGCATCCACCTGTCGGATGCCCTGAAAGAAGTCGGTACCGAAGGCAGGTTTGTGGCGTTCGGTGCTGATGTGTGCTGCGCCATCAATAAACTCCACTGTGGCGGGGGTTGCCTTTTTGGGTTTGTAGAGGTTCACGAGGTAGTCGAAGCGAGGGTCGGGCACGGCGATAGTACCGTGGTGCGCCCCCGCTACACCGGGCACCGCTCCCTCATGCGCTCCATGCAGCAAAGCGTGGAACAGTGTGGTTTTGCCTGACTGCGGCAAGCCAATGATGCTTACTTTCATGGCTGCGCCCTCCCCTTCTCGGCATTCTGGAAGTGGTACTGCACCTTCGGAGGCGGCTGGTGACGATACCGCCCCCACGCCAGATACCATACCGTCACAATTGCCAGCACCAGCAGAGCTACTTGTCCGATGTCCCGCCAGGGTGGAGGCGCGGGTGTTCTTCGACGACGTGCAGTTGTTGGTCGTTGATGTGCTCTCATCACATCCTTATTGTAGCACAAAGCAACATACGCTCATCCCTGCCCGTAGTACGCCCCCTCGCCATGTTTGCGCCAGAAGTGCTTGTCCAGCAGCGGTTGGACCACGGGCGGCAGCTTCTGCCAGGCTTCCTGAGCAACCAGCGTCCACAGAGCCATTGCTGCTACCTCCTCCAGAGTGACTGCATTCTCCACCGCTTTCGCCGCGTCCTTGCCCCAGGTGAACGGAGCATGTTGTGCCACCAGCACTGCAGGCACATGGAGGGGGTCTAACCCCAGCTTCTGGAAGGTTTCCGCGATAACCAGTCCTGTGTTGCGCTCGTAGTCGCCTGCAATCTCCTCCTCAGTCAACGGGCGGGTACAGGGCACAGCGCCGTAGAAGGCGTCAGCATGGGTAGTGCCAAAGCAGGGCAGGGGACGCATCGACTGCGCCCACGCGGTAGCGTAACGGGAATGGGTATGCACGATGCCGCCGATCGCTTCGAACCGTTCGTATAGCACCAGATGGGTGGGGGTATCGGAAGAGGGACGCAGTTCGCCCTCTACCACTCTGCCTTCCATATCAACGATTACGATATGCTCTGGGCGCAGTTGTTCGTATGGCACGCCGCTCGGCTTAATACCGAGCATGCCCCGCTCGCGGTCTATCTCGCTGGCGTTGCCCCAGGTGAGGATTACCAGCCCGTGCTTCACCAGCGCCATGTTGGCTTCATACACACGTTCTCGCAGACTGCGCAGCGCGTTTCTCATACGCTTTCTCCTCCGCCTAAGGGGTTCGCCTCGAGAACCTTGACTCCTGCGCCAAAATAAGGTATACTGCATACGAAGTCACAAGGCGAGGTAGCCTCAGAGTTGGTAAAGAGGGACGCTCCTCAAAAGGCAGAACGATTCCTGCGGGAGCGTCCCTTTTGGCTTGTCTGGGGCAAGCCGTTGTACCAATCACACAAGGAGGGAATGTGCACATGACACCCAGAGAGGCGATCGATTTCGCCCGCGAGAAGGAAGCGCTTATTGTAGACCTGCGGTTTACCGACCTGCCAGGCACGTGGCAACACTTTTCCATGCCTGTGGAAGCTCTGGATGAGAGCTTGTTCGAAGAAGGCATCGGCTTTGATGGCTCATCTATCCGCGGCTTTCAGGTCATCAACGAGTCCGACATGCTGCTGATACCCGACCCCAGCTCGGCGTTCATGGACCCGTTCACCGAACGCCCCACGGTAGTGTTCATCTGCGATGTAGTCGACCCCCTGACGCGCGAGCGATACACTCGTGACCCGCGCTACGTAGCGCAGAAGGCAGAGCAATACCTGCGCTCGACTGGCATCGCCGATGTAGCGTACTTCGGACCGGAAGCGGAGTTCTACATCCTCAACGATGTGCGCTTTGACCAGAACCAGCATTCCGGCTACTACTTCATCGATTCCGATGAAGGCGCGTGGAACATGGGGCGCGACGAGAAGCCAAACCTGGGCTACAAAGTGCGCTACAAGGAGGGCTACTTCCCGGTACCGCCTATGGACAGCTTGCAAGACCTGCGTACCGAGATGATGCTGAACCTGATGTCAGTAGGCGTGGAGACGGAGGTACATCACCACGAGGTTGCCACTGCGGGGCAGGCGGAGATCGATATCCGCTTCGCGCCGCTCGTGCAGATGGGCGATAACCTTATGAAGTACAAATACGTGGTGAAGCAGACCGCTTTCCAAAACGGTTACACAGTGACCTTTATGCCCAAGCCCATCTTTATGGACAATGGTTCCGGGATGCACGTACACCAGAGCCTGTGGAAGAACGGTGTGAACATCTTCTTTGACGAGCGCGGTTATGCCGGGCTGTCGGAAACGGCTATCTACTACATTGGCGGCATCCTGAAGCACGCTGCCAGCGTGCTCGCTTTCGCCGCGCCCACCACCAACTCCTATCGCCGATTGGTGCCCGGCTACGAGGCGCCCATCAACCTGATTTATAGCCAGCGCAACCGCTCGGCGTGTATCCGCATCCCGATGTACTCTTCCTCGCCGAAGGCGAAGCGTATCGAGTTTCGTGCGCCAGACCCCTCCTGCAACCCATACCTCGCCTTCTCGGCAATGCTGCTGGCAGGGCTGGATGGCATTCAGAACAAAATCGTGCCGCCAGAACCCATTGACAAAGACCTCTACGAACTGCCTGCCGAAGAGCGCAAAGGCATTCAGCATACCCCAGCGAGCCTGGCGGAGTCGCTGCAGGCGCTACGTGAGGACCACGAGTTTCTGCTGCGCGGCGGAGTGTTCACTGAGGACCTGATAGAGACCTACATCGACTACAAGCAGAAGCGCGAGG